>JAICJK010000635.1 GCA_025928415.1 Solirubrobacteraceae bacterium
GCGGGCGGCTTCTGCTGCGACGAGATCGTCACCTACATCCCGTCCGCCGGCCGCTTCGTGTGGGTCGTGCAGTACGCGCAGGGCGCGGGCGGCGTGGCCGACGGGACGAAGCCGAACCTCATCCGGATCGCCACGGCCACGCCCGCGGAGCTCGCCGGCTACGACGGCCGGCACTGGCCCGGCGTCTGGTACGACTTCACGCCGTCGAGCTTCGGGTCGGTGAAGGCGCCCGCGAGCGGCGGCGTGTTCCTCGACCGCCCGTTCATCGCCTTCACGAGCTCGATGGTGCATCTCACCATCTCGGCCTTCAACCTCGGCGGATCGACCGCGAACGGGACGCTGCTGTGGCGCTTCCCGATCAGCCAGCTCGGGAGCACGATCCACTCGCGGTCGGCGGTCTTCGGCGGCAGCTTCGTCCGTCCGGCGCAGGGCGCGCTGCCGAACGTCGGGTCGACCCAGTACTTCGGCCAGCGCGTCGACACGAGCCGGCTGAACCTCTACGCGTGGCCCGACGCGTCGACCTCGATCACCCGCTACGAGGCCGACGTCCCGAACACGGGCAACTCGGACACCGTCACGCGCGACCCGCAGAACAACGACTGGTACGCGCGCATCGGCGCCCAGGTCGCGGTGGTCGACAGCGGCGCGGTGACGCCCGACGGGACGATCTGGTTCACGTGGCTCGCCGGCCGCACGGCCGCCTACACGGCCGGCGGCAAGAACCGGACCGAGCACGTCCACGACCAGCCGGCGATCGAGTTCGCCGGGTTCACCATCGACGGGTCGGCCCGGCGCGTGGACTTCGACACGATCGAGTTCGACAAGTACGGAACGGCGCTGCCCCAGCTGCGGTCCAACAGCGCGGGCGACCTGGGGCTGAGCTTCATGTGGGGCGGCCCGGCGCTCGCGCCGTCCTACGCGGTCGGGTTCATCCGCCCCGACTACGCCATGGCCTCGATCGTCCGCAACACGCTCGGCGCCGGCGGCTACGGCGACTACGTCGCGATCGCGCAGAACCCGGGGCAGCGGCGCTGCTTCGTGGCCGCGGGCTCGACGGGGATGCCGCCGGGCGACGCCGATCCGCGGTACGTGATGTTCGGCCGGACGGGGGCCAGGTGCAGCGTGCCGCGGGTCCTCGTGCCCACCTCGCCGATCCAGTTCCCGCCGCCGGTCACGGTCCCCGGGCTGCCGCCGGCGCCGCCGCCTCCTCCCCCGCCTCCCCCGCCGCCACCGCCGCCACCGCCCGGGCCCAAGGCCGACCTCGTGATCGACAGCCTGTTCGTGAGCGGCGACCTGCTGGAGTGGAACATCGCCGTCCACAACGTCGGCGAGGCCGACGCGGGCGCGACCAGGACGGCGCTCACGCAGGGAGCGACCACGACGCTGCTCGACACGCCGCCGCTGGCGGCGGGAGCGAGCGCCACGGTCAAGCTCACGTGCCCCTACGGGTCCCTCGGCGATGCCACCGCCCAGGCGGACGCCCAGAACGCCGTGGACGAGAGCAACGAGGACAACAACGGCGCTTCGGCCACCGGTCAGGGGACCGGCGGCCGCTGCCGCTATCCGTGAGCGGGCCGCCGGCCGGCGCGCCGGTGCCGGCTCAGCTGCCCAGGATCTCGTTCCACTCGCGGATCTCCCAGCGGCGCACGACGCCGTGCTCGACGAACGGGTCCCCGTCGACGAA
>JAICJK010000433.1 GCA_025928415.1 Solirubrobacteraceae bacterium
CAGGTCGAGCGGCAGCGCGAGCTGGACGGCTCCTCCCCCCACCCGGACCCCGGGCGCCGCGACTCCCAGCTGCCAGAGCGCCGCGCGCCGCCCACCGGCCTGGAGCGCGTCGCAGGCGCCCGACCAGGCGAGCTGGGCCAGCGCCGGGCGCCCCGCGCCCGCCCGCGAGGCGAGATCGCCCAGGTCGGCGAACGGACCCTCCGCCTCGCGGGCGGCGACGAGCGCGGCGACCTCGTCCGCGCGCACGCCCAGGACGTAGCCGAGCCCGATCCGCACCGCGCCGCCGGGGGTGACCGTGCAGCCCACCGCGCTCGCGTTGATGTCCGGCGCGAGCACGGTCAGGCCGCGCCGCTGGGCCTCGTGGACCAGGGCGTCGGGCGGGTAGAAGCCCATCGGCTGCTCGTCGAGCAGCGCGGCCAGGAACTCCGGGGCGTAGTGCACCCGCAGCCACGTCGACTGGTAGGCCAGCAGGCCGAAGGCCGCCCCGTGGGCCTTGGGGAACCCGAAGCCCGAGAAGCCGACGATCATCGTGTAGACGCGCTCCGCCGCGGCCGCATCGACGCCGTGGGTGCGCTGCGCGCCCTCGACGAAGCGGTCGTGGTAGGCGCGGATCGCCGCCTCGGAGCGCTTGCGGCTCATCGCCCGGCGCAGCCCCTCGGCCTCCCCGGGCGAGAAGCCGGCGAAGGCCATCGCCACCTCGATGACCTGGTCCTGGAAGATGATCGTCCCCAGGGTGTCGCGCAGGACGGGCTCGAGCGACGGGTGGTCGTAGGGGATCGCGTAGGACGGGTCGGCCCGCAGGCGCTGGCGGCGCTGGATGTAGGGGTTGACCGCGCCCCCCTGGATCGGCCCCGGCCGCACGATCGCCACCTGGATCGTGAGGTCGTCGAGCGTCTCGGGCAGCGTGCGCAGCAGCGAGGCGATCTGCGCGCGGCTCTCGATCTGGAAGACCCCCGTCGTCTCCCCGCGCTGGATGGCCCCGTAGGTCTCCGCGTCGTCGTAGGGGATGCGCGAGAGGTCGATGCGCTCGGCGCGGCGGGCGGCGATCGCCTCCACGCAGCGCTCGACGGCCGAGAGCATCCCGAGCCCGAGCAGGTCGATCTTCAAGAAGCCCGCGTCCGCGCACGAGTCCTTGTCCCACATGACCATCTGGCGCCCCTCCATCGCGGCGGGCACCACGGCGCAGCAGTCGATCAGCGGCCGGGTCGAGACGATCATCCCGCCCGAGTGCTGGGAGAGGTGGCGCGGCAGGCCGTGGGCCTCCTCGGCCAGGCGGACGAGCCAGGCCCAGCGGCCCTCGGCCCGCCGGCCCTCGCCGAGCGCGTAGGTCACGTCCTCGCCGACCTTGAAGGAGCCGTAGCCCTCCGAGCCGCGCGCCACGCGCTCGATCTCCCCCGGCGGCAGCCCGAGCGCCTTGCCGAGCTCGCGGATCGCCCCCTTGGCGCGGTAGGTCGGGAAGGCGGCGACCAGCGCCGAGTGCTCCCGCCCGTAGCGCTCGTGGATGCGCGGGATGAGGACCTCGCGCACGTCGCGCGGGAAGTCGAGGTCGATGTCCGGCAGGGCGGTGATCTCCTCGTTGAGGAAGCGCCCGAGGAACAGCTCGTTGGCCACGGGGTCCACGTGGGAGAGGCCGGTGAGGTAGCAGACGATGGACGAGACGCTGGACCCGCGCCCGCGCCCCGGGGGGAGCAGCGCGCGCGCCGTCCCCGCGCCGCGGACCTCCAGCGCGACGTCGCGCGCGAGCTCGAGCAGGTCGTGGTGCAGCACGAAGAAGCCCGACAGCCCCAGGCCGCCGATGAGCTGCAGCTCCTCCTCCAGCCGCGCCGCCGCCTTCGCGCGCAGCCGGTGGCCCGGCGGGTAGCGCTCGTCGAAGCGCGCGTGGCAGACGCCCGCGAGCGTCGCCCCGGCGCCGGCGTCCTCGGCCCCCGGGTAGCGGTAGCCCAGGTCCTGCGTGAGGTCGAACGACAGCGTCGCGGCCAGCCGCGCGGTCTCGGCCACCGCCTCGGGATGGTCGGCGAAGCGCGCGGCCATCGCCTGCGGCGCGGCCAGGACGTGGGCGTGGTTGCCCCGGCGCAGAGGCTCGGAGGCGTCCAGCGTCGTGTGCTCGCGGATGGCCACGAAGGCGTCCTGCAGCAGGGCGCGCTCGCGCGTGTGCGCGTGGACGTCCCCCGTGGCCACGCAGGGGACGCCGAGCCGCTGCGCCAGGGCGGCCAGGCCGCGGTTCAGCGCGCGGTCGTGGCGGGCGAAGGGGCGCTGCAGCTCGACCCGGAAGCCGTCCCGGCCGAAGGCGCGCAGCAGCCGGCGCATCGTCGGCTCGTCGCGGACGCCCTGGCGGGCGCAGCCGCTCAGGCACACCAGGCCTGCCGCGAGCTCCTCGACGTCGTCGAGCGTCACCGACGGCGGCACGAGATCCCGCCGGCGCCCCGGCACCTCCCGCGTGTGGGCGTGCGCGCGCGTGAGCAGGCGGCACAGGTTGCGCCAGCCCGTGGCGTCGCGGACGAGCAGCGTCACGTGGCGCACGGGCGGCGGCGACCAGCCCCTGATGCCCTCGGGCGGCGCCGCGGCCGCGCCCGCCTCCCGGACGCTGACCTCGGCCCCGTGGATGGCGTGCAGGCCGAGCGCGCTCGCGGCCTGGGCGAACTCCATCGAGCCCGAGATCGTGTCGTGGTCGGTCAGGGCGAGCGCCGCGTGCCCCAGCTCGAGCGCGGCGGCGACGAGCTCCTGGGGCATCGAGCTGCCGTCGAGGAACGAGAAGGCGGAGTGCGCGTGGAGCTCCACGTAGGACGACACGAACACATGTTCGCATAGGGAGCGGACGGACGGACCCCGCCCCAGGCTCACGCGCGCAGGCAGTCGACCCGGCGCTCCCACGCCCCGCCGCCGGGGCGCGTCCACGCGTCGAGCAGCCGCGAGGTCGCACGGGTCAGGGAGGCGTCCACGCCGGCCTCGGCGCCCGCCCCGCCCTGCACGCCCGCGCCGACCTCGGTGGCGTCGATGCCCGAGCGGCGGACCTCCACGCGCCCATGGCCGGCCAGGCGGGCGCCGACGTCCGCCAGCGCTCCGGGCGCGCCGGCCGCCGCGGGG
>JAICJK010000496.1 GCA_025928415.1 Solirubrobacteraceae bacterium
CAACCGCCCCTTAAGTGGGTGGCAGGGACGGTCAGACGCGCCGTTGACGTGCGGCAACCGCCCCGTGAGTGGTTGGCAAGGACGGTCCGACGCGCGGTTGGCGTGCGACAACCGCCCCGTAAGTGGGTGGCAGGGACGGTCCGACGCGCCGTTGCCGTGCGACAACCGCCCCGTGAGTGGGTGGCAGGGACGGGCTGACGCGCGGTTGTCGTGCGACAACCGCCACGGAGAGGCGGCGTTCTGGCGCCGGACCGGCATCATGTGGGTCGTGCCCGCCGTCCCCACCGGTCTGTGCGCCTCGTGCGCGCATCAGTACCTGGTGCACACGACGCGGGGGTCGACGTTCTCGCGCTGCGAGCGGTCGAAGGTGGACGCGGCCTACCCGAAGTACCCGCGGCTGCCGGTGCTGCGGTGCGCGGGCTGGGAGGCGCGGGGCGGGCCCGGCGCGGGCGCCGCCGAGCGCTAGCGCCGCGGGACACCGAGGACCTGGTGCGGCGCGACGGCGGGCGCGTCGGGCTTCGCGTCGCCCGCCGGGGGCGGCGGCGCGGCGAAGGCCAGCTCGCCGCCGCAGCGCGGGCAGGCGCCCAGCGTGCGCAGCCCGGCCGTCAGCGTGGCGCTGTGCCAGGCGCGGTCGCAGGCCAGGCAGCGGACGGGCGGTGTGGGCATGCCGCCATCCTCGACGCTCGGGAGCCGCCGCGTGATCGTCCGTTCGTCCAGTACCGTGCCTGCGCCTGATGCGCCGCCGCCTGCTCGTCCTGCTGTGCCTCGCGGCGGCCCCGGCCGCGGTGCCCTCCCGCGCGTCGGCGCTCGCCTTCACGCCGTGCAAGGGGGAGGCCGGGTTCGACTGCGCCACGCTGCGCGTCCCGCTGGACCGCTCGGGGCGCATCCCCGGCACGCTCGGCCTGCGCATCGCCGCGCAGGACACCGCGGGCGAGCCCCCGCGCACCGGCGTCCTGGTCGCGCTCTCCGGCGGGCCGGGGCAGAGCTCGGTGAGCGCCGCGCCGGACTTCGCGCAGACGCTGCAGCCGCTGCTGCGCCGCTACCGGCTCGTGGTCCTCGACCAGCGCGGGACGGGCGCCTCGGGCGCGCTGCGCTGCCCGGCGCTGCAGCGCCTCGGCGCGCTGGACCCCGTGGCGCCGCCCGCCTACGCGGACTGCGCCCGGCGCCTGGGGCCGAGCCGCGCGGCGTTCTCGACCGCGGACACGGTCGAGGACCTCGAGGCGCTGCGCGTGGCGCTCGGCGCCCCCAAGCTCGCGCTGATGGGCGTCTCCTACGGGACCTACGTCGCCGAGCAGTACGCCCGCACCCATCCGGCGACCACCGACCGGCTGCTGTTGGACTCGGTCATCGCGCCGGGTGGGGTGGACGCGTTCCTGCTGGACACCTACAGCCGCCTGCCGCGGGTCCTGCGCGAGCAGTGCGCCCGGCGGGCGTGTGACCAGGCGACGCCGGACCCGGTCGCCGATGTCGGCCTGCTGGCCGAGCGGCTGGCGTCGGGCCGGCCGATCGGTGGCCTGAAGACCTCCGACGAGCTGCTGAACCTGCTGATCGCGGGCGACCTCAACCCGTTCCTGCAGCCCGCGCTGCCCGCCGCGCTGCACGCGGCCGTGCGGGGCGACACCGCGCCGATGGCCCGGCTGCGGCGCATCGGCGAGGGCGGCCCGACGAAGCTCGCCGACCTCAGCGCGGGCCTCAACGCGGCGACGAGCTGCGAGGACGCGCGGCTGCCCTACGCGCTGGCCGATCCGCCGCCGGCGCGGGAGGTGGCCACGAGAGCGGCGCTGTCCGCGATCGCTCCCACCCGCTACGCCCCGTTCGGCGCCGGGACCGTCCTGCGCACGAGCTACGCCGAGGACTGCCTGGACTGGCCGCAGGACCTGAGCGCCGCGCCGTCCGCGGCGCCGCTGCCCGCCGTCCCGACGCTGCTGCTGTCCGGCCGCCTGGACCTCCGCACGCCGCTCGAGAACGCCGAGGCCGTGCAGGCCGCGATCCCGGGGGCGCAGCGGGTCACCGTCGCCGGGACCGGGCACGACGAGCTCGACAGCGACACGACCGGCTGCGTGCAGCTCGCGCTGCGCCGCTGGGCAGCCGGGCGGGCGGTGCGGACGCCGTGCGTGGGGCACACGAACGCGGTGGCGCCGTTCCCGGCGCCGCCGTCCGGCCTGGCCGCCTACCGCAGTGCCCCCGGCGTCGGCGGGCAGCGCGGCCGCGCGGTCTTCGCGACCCTCGACGCGGTGGCCGACGCGCGCGTGGCCGGGCTGCAGGCGCTGTTCGGCGGGCTGGCGCCGCGCGGCCCCGGGCTGCGCGGCGGCCGCTACTCGCAGGCTGGGACCGTCCTGCGCCTGCGGCGCTGGTCCTACGCGCCCGGGGTGCGGGTCACGGGGACGCTGAGCCTCCGCGGGCTCGAGCCCGCGGGACGGCTGCGGGTCGACGGGCCGGGCCACCTGGACGGCACGCTGCGGCTGGGCGCCACCGGGCAGGTGACCGGGACGCTGGCGGGCCGCGCCGTCCGCTACCGCCCCGACACGCGCGCGCGGACGGCGGCCGAGGCCCGCGGGGGCGCGCTGCTCGCCGCCGTGCTGGCGCGCGCGCCC
>JAICJK010000666.1 GCA_025928415.1 Solirubrobacteraceae bacterium
CCTCGGCGCGGCGGCGCTCGATCCAGCCGCGCAGCTCGGCGACCGCCGTCGCCGCGTCGCGCTCGCGCGCCCGCCGCGGCAGCGTGACGACGACCCGCCCGTCGTGCTCGACGGCGACGCGGATGCGCCGCGCGCGGTCGGAGCGGCGGACCTCGTAGGGCGGCGGATCGGTGCGCAGGGGCTCGGCCATCGCCCCCGGGACCCTACGAGCCCGCCCGGTCGCCGGCGACGGCCACGAGCGGGGCCGTCCGGTAGGGGATCAGCTCCGACAGCGCGATCGACGACGTCGAGCGCCGGACGGCCGGCGTCGCCAGGATGCGGTTGAGGACCTCCTGCAGCGCGTCGGTGTCCTGGGCCACGACCCGCAGCAGCAGGTCGCGCGGGCCGCTCGTGCCGTGCGCCTCGAGCACCTCCGGGACCTCGCGCAGCCAGGCGATCGCCTCGGGCAGCCGCCCCTGGACGATCTCCAGCGAGACGAAGGCCAGGACCGGGTAGCCCGCGGCGCGCAGCCCGATCTCGGGGCCGAAGCCCGTGATGACGCCGCGCGCCTCGAGCTTGGCCAGCCGCGACTGCACGGTGCCCCGCGCGACCTGCAGCTCGCGGGCCAGCTCGGCGACGCCCGCGCGGGGCCGGGCGCGCAGCGCGGCGATCAGCCGGGCGTCCAATGGGTCCAGCGGGCTGGTCAAGGTGCACAGTCTCCATGCGTTCGATCGGGCAGAGCTGCCCATCTTGCTCGACTTCCCCGGGCGATGTTGCCATCAGGTGCGCGGGGGAGCATCCTCGAGCGATCACGTCACATCGCCTGGGGAGGCGAGATGTTCGAGGAAGCACAGCTCTACTCCGCCGTGAGCCGCGCGGCCGACGGCTCGGTCCACGTCCACCTCGACGCCGGCCATCCCGGCTACGGGGACGCCGCCTACCAGGCCCGCCGCGACGCGATCGCCGCCTTGGCGCTCGACTGGTCGCCCGGGGAGCCGGTGCCGCGCGTCGCGTACACCGACGAGGAGCACGAGGTCTGGCGGGTCGTCAGCGCCGAGCTGGCCGTCAAGCACGAGCGCTACGCCTGCCGCGCCTACCGCGAGGCCGCCGCCGCGCTCGCGCTGCCCGCCGATCGCGTCCCCCAGCTCGACGAGGTCTCCGCCGGGCTGCAGCCGCTGACCGGCTTCGGCTACCTGCCCGCCGCCGGCATCGTCCCGCTGCAGGAGTTCTACGGCGCGCTGGGCGACGGGCAGTTCCACTCCACGCAGTACATCCGCCATCCGCGCGCCCCGCTCTACACGCCCGAGCCGGATCTCATCCACGAGGTCATCGGGCACGGCAACCTGCTCGCGGACCCGGACTTCGCGCAGCTCAACCGGCTGGCCGGCCTCGCCGCCCAGCGGGTGCAGACCGCCGAGGCGCTGCAGTTCCTCGCCGACGTGTTCTGGTTCACGATCGAGTTCGGCGTGCTGTGGGAGGACGGCGAGCTGCGGGCCTACGGCGCCGGGATCCTGTCGAGCTACGGCGAGATCGAGGAGTTCCGCCA
>JAICJK010000654.1 GCA_025928415.1 Solirubrobacteraceae bacterium
CAATCACGTGGACAAGCGCGCCAAGCCCCAGCGGCCGGACCTCGTAGCCCGCGCCATCCCGCCGGACTACGCGCTCGGCCCTCACACCGCCTCGCTGGGGCTGGTGTTCTACAAGGACAAGGCCTTCCCGCCGCAGTACGCCGGCGGCGCCTTCGTGGGCCAGCACGGCTCGTGGAACCGCAAGCCCCTGAACGGCTACCGGGTGGTCTTCGTCCCCTTCGTCAACGGCAAGCCGCAGGTCCCGGCGCAGATCTTCCTGAGCGGCTTCCTGAACGCCCAGGGCCTGGTCCAGGGCCGGCCGGTCGGCGTGGCGGTCGACAAGCGCGGCGCGCTGCTGGTGGTCGACGACGTGGGCGGCATCGTCTGGCGCGTGGCGGCGGCGAACGCGCCGCCCCAGACCGTCGCAGCCCGCTAGCGTTCGGACTCCAGCGCCTGGTCGATCTCGTCCAGCAGGTCGCGCAGCCGCTCGGCGAACTCGCGGTGGCCGACGGAGAGCTCCGGCGTCGGCACGTAGGACGGACCGGCGTCCAGCACCTCGATCTGCCGCTGCAGCCGCTCGCGCGCCTCCAGCAGCTCCTCGCGCAGGGTCTCGGGCCTCGACATGCTCACACGCGGCCCGTCACCGGGATCAGCGCCCCGGTCACCGCCCGCGCCTCTTCCGAGGCCAGGAACAACATCACCGCGGCGAGGTCCTCAGGCTTCACCCAGCTTGCGAAGTCGGCCTTCGGCATGTCGGCGCGGTTGGCCGGCGTGTCGAGGATCGAGGGCAGCACGGCGTTCACGGTGACGTCGTCGGTCTTCAGCTCCTCGGCCAGCGCCTGGGTCAGCGCATGCACGCCGGCCTTCGAGGCCGCATAGGCCCCCATGCCCATCGAGGCTTTCAAAGCGGCGTTGGCGCCCACGTTGACGATCCGGCCCGCGGCCGAGCGCCTCAGGTGCGGGATCGCCGCGCGGCTGACGTTCTCCGCCGTCTGCACGTTCAGCAGGAACAGCCGCTTCCAGGTCTCGCCCGTCGTGCCCTCGACCTTCTCCCAGGAAAAGCCGCCGGCGATGTTCAGCAGCGCGTCGAGCCCGCCGAACCGGTCTGCGACCGCCTCGATCGCCGCGCCCGCCCGGTTGGCGTCGGTGAGGTCCACCCCGCCGAGGCTGAGCACATCCTCGCCCGACGGAACGTGGACCGGCGCGTCCTTGGCGAAATCGATCAGCGCCAGCCGCGCGCCCCGCTCAGCCGCGGCGCGCGCCACCGCCGAGCCCAGCGCCCCGAACGCTCCGGTGATGGCGTAGATGCGGCCGAGCATGAGAACTCCCTAATCGTCCTTCTCCCCTTGCGGGAGAAGGTGGCCTGCGAAGCAGGTCGGATGAGGGGTCATGCCGCGCTTTCAAGCAACGAAAAAGGGGCCGCCTGCGCGACCCCTTCATCCGTCAGCTACTCCCGCAAGGGGAGAAGGGATTGTCAGAGCGCCTCGACGATGGTGACGTTGGCCAGGCCGCCGCCTTCGCACATGGTCTGCAGGCCGTAGCGCTTGCCGCGCTTCTTCAGGGCGTAGAGCAGCGTCGTCATCAGCTTGGTGCCCGAGGCGCCGAGCGGGTG
>JAICJK010000204.1 GCA_025928415.1 Solirubrobacteraceae bacterium
CCGCGCCGGCCCCGGACCCCGCCGCGGTCGCCCGCTACCTGCGCCCCGAGCCGCGCCTGGCCGAGGGCCGCGCCCTCGCCCGCGCGGGCGCTCACGCGTGCATCGACCTGTCCGACGGCCTGGCGACCGACGCGGGCCATCTCGCCGCGCGGTCGCAGGTGCGCGTCGAGCTCGACCTCGCGGCGCTGCCGCTCGGGCCCGGCGTGCGCGACCCCGAGCTCGCGGCGACCGGC
Source organism: Solirubrobacteraceae bacterium (assembly GCA_025928415.1). Taxonomy (GTDB): domain Bacteria; phylum Actinomycetota; class Thermoleophilia; order Solirubrobacterales; family Solirubrobacteraceae; genus Paraconexibacter. The sequence goes on from JAICJK010000204.1 coordinate 234, forward strand.
GGCGAGGACTACGAGCTGTGCGCGTGCGTGCCGCCCGAGCGGGCGGACGCGACCCGCGAGGCAGCGGGGCTCACGTGGGTCGGGCGCGTCCTGGAGGGCGCGCCCGACGTCACGTTCTCAGGACGTGGCCCGGACGCCCGCCCGCTGCGCGGGTACGAGCATCCGGTTGGATGACGGCGCGGGCCCCGAGGCCTCGCGCCGGGCGTCGAAGCGGCGCAGCAGCGCCTCCGCGACGAGCCGCGGGTCGACCGCGTAGTCGCTGCGGTCGACCTTGTCCTTCAGTTCGTCCAAGCGCATCTGATGGTGGGGTGGTAGGGGGTGGGGACGGTCGTGGCTGGCATCGTCGGCCATGGCGCCGCTCCTTAGCCGTGCCGCGGGGCCGTGGACGTCCCGGCCCCGGCCGGCTCCCCAAGCCTGACTAGGGTCTGCCCCGGAGTCACGCGGGCCAGCCGGGCGAAGACGACGATCCGCTTGGCCGCGCTGAACAGCGGGTGGCAGGCCGAGAGCACGAGCCGGTCGTAGCCGACTCGGCGGATGACCGAGAGGTCCGACGGCGCCACGATCCGGGTCTTCTGCACGCGGTAGGTGAAGGTGGCGTAGGGCAGCTCGAGGATGATCCGATCGCCGCGCCGCATCCCGTCGATATGGCGGAACGGCGCGCCGTAGGTGGTGCGGTGCCCGGCGATCGCAGTCGTCCCGGGCGCGCCCGGGAACGGCGTGCCGTCGTAGAGGCCCGGCCCCTTGCGCAGGTCCGCGGGATCGGACCCCTTGACCACGATCGCCGTCTTGCCGATGCGCGGCAGGCGGATGCGCGCCACGGCCTGGCCCGGCTTCGTGCGGCGCGCCAGGCGGCGCGCCAGGAAGGCGACCCGGCGGCGCTGGTCGGCCAGCCGCTCGAGCGCCCGCGTCTCGCCGGCGCTCGGGACGTCCCGGGTCGTCAGCCGGTCGAGGTCGCGGCTGAGCCCGTGCTGCGCGCGCGACGCCTGCAGGGCGGTCAGGGGCTCCTGCCAGACCACGGTGACGATCGCATCGGCCACGAGCAACAGCCCGGCGACGATCAGGACGCTCGACAGCGCGCGGAGCGCGCGCCGCCGCCGGCCCTGCCGCGGTGGCGCGGGAGCGGGGGGTGCGGGAGCGGGAGCGGTCGTGGTGGTCATGGGCGCAGCGCGGACTCCGTGCCGCCGAGCGACCCGGGGCCCGCATAGGTCACCGGCCCCCGGACCGTGACGTCGCCCGGGCCGGCCTCCGGGCCGGGCGGTGCCCGCAGGACGATCATGACGGCCGCGACCGCGCAACCCGCCAGCAGGCTCGCGCCGAGCCACGCCCAGGCCGCCACGTGCCCGCCGGCGACGAGCAGCACCGCCATCCACGCCGCCTGCCCGGCCGACAGCCCCAGGCTCTGGGCGTCCAGCACCGCGACCGCGAGCAGCGGGACCGCGAGCGCGAGCAGCACCGCGCCGGCGGCGACCGGCCGGGGCAGGCGGACCTCCGGCGCCGTGGCCAGCAGCCACACGTGCGCCGCCGGGACGAGCAGCGCGGCCGCGAACGGGTTGACGACCCAGGCCACGACGACCAGCCCGCAGAGCAGGACGGCGAGCGCCGCCGCCGGCCCCGCGCCCTCCGGGCGCCCCCGCGCGCCGAACGTGCGCAGGCCGATGGGCCGCAGGCCCAGCCAGGCCAGCGCGAAGCTGAGGGCGAGCACGGCCAGCGCCGCCACCGCCGCTCCGTCGACCGGCACCGAGCCGGCTTGCACGGGCGCCGGGGGCGCCGGGTCGAGGAGCCCGGCCATGGCCAGCACGCGCGCGACCGCCGCGACCACGGCGAACGGCAGCGCGGTCACCAGCGTCCAGCGCAGCCAGCGCCCGACGTCCTCCCGCCGCCGCCGCACGCGGGCGAAGCCGTCGATCGCGGCGAGCAGCACCGGCAGCATGAGCGCCGCGACGAGCAGCCGGATCGCCCAGCCCGGCAGCACCTTGCGCCGGGTGACGATCAGCGACTGCGGCCCGGGCGCGATGTCGGGCCCCGCGTCGAGCGCGGTCACGGTGCGCAGCGCGGCGCGGCCGAAGACGCCCAGGCGCCGGTCGGACACCGCCGCGCCCGCCGGCGGCGGGCGCTCCCCGCTGGCCGACAGCAGCACGGCCGGCAGCCCGGCGCGCCCGAACGCCCCCTGCTCGCCGATGGTCAGCGGGGCGGCCTGGCGCGCCCACTGCAGGGCGGCCCGCGGAGCACCCGGGTCCACGCCGGCCTCGGCGCGCACCGCGGTCTCCACCGTGCGCCGCAGGCGCAGCGGTGCCATGCCGTGGCCGTTGGAGAAGCCGACCACGAACGGCTTGTGGACGCGGACGCCCGCCAGGTTGCCGAGCACGAGGACCGCGTCCACGGGGCGGGGCAGCCGCGAGACGGCCGCCGCGGCGCCGCCGGCGCCGCCCGTCCCCCCGCTCGTGGACACGAAGGTGATCGTGCGCCGCAGCCGGCCGTCGCCGGCGACGCGCGCCAGCTCGAGCAGCGCGGCGGTGCCGGACAGCTCCGCGCGCGCCCCGCGCCCCGCCGCGTCGCGGTGGGCGACCACGACGATGCCGGGCCCCGGCGCCCCGGGCCGCGTGGCGATCACGTTGGTGATCCGGCGCTCGCCGTCGATCGTCTGCGCGCGGACGCGCTGCACGCGCACGAGCGGCTCGTCGCCCACCTGGCGCCCCGGCACGATGGCGCGCAGGTCCTGCTCGACCCGCCGCGCGAGGGCCTCGTCGCCCGGCGACCCGGGCCGGCGGTCCGGGAACGCGCCCGCGAGGCCCTGGAGCAGCGCGCTCGCGCGGGCGCCGTCGAAGGCGTCGGGCGCGAGGGTCGTCTCGAGGGGCCGGGGGCGGTCCTGCAGCGAGAACGCCACGACCAGCACGGCGAACAGGACCGGGACGAACGCCGCGCGGTAGATCCGCAGGTCGAGCATCGGTGCGACCGAGGGTACGTGCTGACCCGCCTACCATGGTGCCAGCCCGTCCCATGGCCGACCGCCCTCCGCGCATCCTGCTCGCCGACGACGAGCAGGCGATCCAGACGCTCCTCTCCTTCCCGCTGCAGAAGGACGGCTACGACGTCGTGCGGGCCTCCGACGGCCACGAGGCGCTCGCCCGCTTCAGCGAGCAGGCCTTCGACCTCGTGGTGCTCGACGTGATGATGCCGCGGCTCGACGGCCTCGAGGTCTGCCGCCGCCTGCGGGCCAAGAGCTCGGTCCCGATCATCATGCTCACGGCCAAGACCGAGGAGATCGACAAGGTCCTCGGCCTCGAGCTCGGCGCCGACGACTACATCACCAAGCCGTTCTCGATGCGCGAGTTCCGCTCGCGCGTGAAGGCCGCCCTGCGCCGCGCCGGCATGGCGCGCTCCGCCGACGCCGACGAGGGCGCCGAGCCGCTGGTCGCCCACGAGCTGCGCATGGACTTCGCCAAGCGCAGCGTGCGCGTCCGCGACGAGGACGTCCCGACGACCTACGTGGAGTTCGAGATCCTCACGGCGCTCGCCGGCGCCCCGGGCCGCGTCTTCACCCGCGACATGCTGCTCACGCGGATCTGGGGCGACAGCGCATACCGCGACCCCCGGACGATCGACGTCCACATCCGCCACCTGCGCGAGAAGCTCGAGAAGGACGCCAAGGACCCGGAGTACCTGTTCACGGTGCGCGGCGTCGGCTACCGCTTCCGCGACACCGAGGACTGATCGCTGCGCTCGCTGCGCCTGCGCCTGTCGCTGCTCGTGCTGGCGGTCGCCGCGGCGGTCGTCGGCTTCCTCTACGCCGCCGTGGTGCCGGGACTGCAGAACCGCCTGGTCGACCGGCGCCTGGACGCGCTGCAGACCGCCTCGCAGCAGTACTCGGGCGACCTGCGCCGCGCCCTGGGCTCCAACGTCCCGGCGCGGCGTGTCAACACGCTCACGCGCCAGACCGCCGACGCCAGCGACACGCGGGTGACGATCTTCCTGGTCGCCTCCGGCTCCTCGCTGTCGCTGGCGCAGGCCTACGACTCGTTCGCGGAGACGCGCATCCGCGACCTCGACTTCCCGCCCGCCGCGGACGCCGCCCGCACGGGCAGGACCCAGCGCGGCACCGAGGCCGGCGACGACGGCCGCGTCGGCGAGGTCGCGGTGCCGCTGTTCTTCCGGCGCCCGGACGGCCGCCGCGCGGTCAGCTACGTCGTGGTCTACAGCGCGCCGCTGCGCGACGTCTCGGACTCCGTCGCCGCCGTGCGCCAGCGGCTGCTGATCGCGGGGCTGGTGGCGCTCCTGATCGCCTTCACCTCGGGCCTGCTCGGCGCCCGGGCGCTGTCGAGCCGCGTGCGCCACCTCGAGGAGGGCGCCAAGCGCGTGGCGGGCGGCGACTTCACGGCGCGCTTCCCGCTCGGCCGCGCGGACGAGCTCGGCCAGCTCAGCCGCACGCTGGACGGCATGCGCCTGCAGCTCGCGGAGCTCGACTCCGCGCGCAAGCGCTTCATCGCCACGGCCTCCCACGAGCTGCGCACGCCGATCTTCTCGCTGGGGGGCTTCCTCGAGCTGCTGCAGGACGAGGACCTCGACGACGAGACGCGCGACCGCTTCCTGTCGCAGGTTCGCGAGCAGGTCGCGCGGCTGGGCAAGCTCGCCACCGACCTGCTCGACCTGTCGCGGCTGGAGGCCGGGTCCATCGAGCTGCGCTCGGAGCCCACCGACCTCGGGGCGCTGGCGGGCGACGTCGCCGGCGAGTTCGAGCCGGCCCTGCAGCAGCACGACTCGCGGCTCGAGCTGCGCGTCCCCGCCGCCGCGGTCCACGCGGACTGCGACCCCGAGCGGGTCGCCCAGGTCATGCGTATCCTCATCGACAACGCCCTGACGCACACGCCGCCGGGCACCGACATGGTCGTCAGCGCCCAGCGCCGCGACAGCCGGGTCCGCCTCGGCGTCGGCGACTTCGGACCGGGCATCCACCGCACGATGCTCCCGCACATCTTCGAGCCCTTCATCACCTCCGGCGACGCGCGGGGGTCCGGCCTCGGGCTCGCGATCGCCCACGAGCTCGCCGAGCGCATGGACGGCGAGCTCGTCGTGGAGAGCCAGCCGGGGCGCACCACCTTCACGCTGGAGCTTCCGGCGCGATGACCCTCCGCCGCAGCGCCGCCCTCGCCGCCGTGCTCGCGACCGCCGGCGC
>JAICJK010000483.1 GCA_025928415.1 Solirubrobacteraceae bacterium
CCCGCACGACCGCGCGGCGGGGGCGCCGGGCGCGCCGGGCCGGGGGGCCGGCGCGGCGCGGCGAGGCGTCCTTGGCAGGCGGGAGGGCGCGCGCCTGGGCCGGGACGCCGGTGCCGTCCTCGTCCGCCAGCAGGCGGACGACCGAGCGGCAGATCAGGGCGGCGACCACGGCGATCAGCAGCAGGACGGCCACGAGCGCCGCGATGGTGCCCGTGACGCACATCCAGACCTCGGCGGCGACGACGCCGTAGACGACGGCGAAGGCCACGAGGGCGAAGAGGCCGGGAGAACGGTTGATGGAGCTCATGTCCTCATCGTCGTCGCGCCGGCCGGCCGGGTCGTCCGCTGTGCACCACAATCGTGTCCGTAGATCCCCGCACGCCGTGCGCGCCGCCGTCCTGAACGCGAACGGTCCCGGCGGGGCGCCGGGACCGTGTGCTGCTGCGCGCTTTCGCGGTCGCTCAGGTGGCCTTGAACGCGCCGGCCGCGCCCTTGGTCATCGTCGCGAAGGAGTGCGAGAGGAACGGGTAGACGCCCGGGGCATCGAGGGTGAAGTCCATCCAGCCCCCCTGCGACGGCGCCAGGTTGACCGTCTGGGCGTCATGGCCCGTCTGGCCCTCGATCGTCGTGCGGTCGAAGACCGTGCCGATGACGTGGAAGGCCGACCAGATCGAGGGCCCGGCGTTCATCGCGTAGACGCGGATGCGCTCGCCGGCCTTCACGACGATGGGGGCCTTCTTGTACTGGTCGGCGTAGCCGTTGAAGGCGACCACGTCCGGCTTCATCGCCTGCATCTTGTCCATGTCGGCGTTCCCGCCCGGCTGGCCGATGTAGTACTCCTGCTGCGTCATCCAGTACTCGTGGTCGACCGGCGGCAGGCCCTTGGGCTTGACGACCATCATCCCGACCATCCCGGAGCCGGTGTGCATGAGCACCGGGTCCGTCGCGCAGTGGTACATGAAGACGCCCGGGTGCTTGGCGCGGAAGGTGAAGCTCACCGTCTGCCCGCCGCCGATCGTCTTGAACATCTTCTCCGGCGGGACCTCGCTGGAGTGGAAGTCGATCGAGTGCGGGAACTCGACGTGCATCGCCGTCGAGCTGCCGTTGTGCATCCGGATGCGGACCATGTCGCCCTGGTCGACCACCATCGGCGTCGACGCGCCGGTGCCGCGGAAGAACGTGCCGTTGACGCCGTAGGACCACACGCGCGTGGGCGGCTGGTCGGCGGCGACCTTGGTCACGTGCTCGAAGACGTCGATGTTGAACGTCTTGACCTGGCCGGCGGGGACAGCGGGCAGGGTGGGGTCGGGGCGCTTGTAGGCCTCGACCGGGCCGGTGTAGGGCACGGCCTTCTGCACGGCCATCGGCCCGCCCGCGCCCATGTCATGGACGACGGTGGTCTTGCCCTTGCCCAGGACACCGGTGGCCAGCAGGCCCACCACGATCACCAGGCCGATGACGGCGGCCACCCCGGCGAACGCGCCGAACGCCTCCATGGCCTCCAGGCTGCGGGTGCGGTCCTCCAGCTCGCCGGCATGCTCGTGCTCGGCCCGGAGGAGCTCCTCGAGCTCTTCGAGCGAGGGGTCCTTGGGCGGTTCTTCGACGGTGCTCATCCTTGCTCCTTGAAGGGGGAATGACTTGCCCTCTGAGTGTCGGCGCGCCCCGCCCGGGCCACCTCCGCCCGGGCCCCGGGACGCGATCCGTAGTTCGCCGCGGCGCGCGCGGGTGGATCTCCTCAGGCGCGGCGCAGGCCGGCTCAGACCGCGAGCGCGGCCGCGCGGCCCGACTCGAGGTACGGCGTCAGGTAGCGGCCGAAGACCTTCGGGGCCCGCTCGTCGTCGCCGTCCGGGCGCACGATCGTCGTCGCGGCCGGCCGCCCGTCGGCCGTCAGCTCGGTCCGCAGCAGCATCCCGGCGCTGCCGCCGCGCAGCCGCGCGCGCACGACGCGCCCGAGGTCCAGCTCGTGGACGGCCGCGCCCGCCCGAGCGGCGATCTGGTGGGCGATCACGTCGGCCTGCTGGGTGGCCAGCCCGCCCTGCTTGAGCGGGAAGGTCGTCATGTCGCCCGCGGCGTAGACGTCGGTGAGCCCCTCGACGCGGCCCCGGGAGTCGACCGGCGTGAAGCCGCCCCAGCTCCCCGGCACCCCGGCGATCCGCGGCCCCACCAGTCGCGGCGCCGCGATCACGCGGTCGAAGCGCAGCGCGCCGCCGTCGTGGAGGCGCAGTCGCCCGTCGCGCTCCAGCGACGACGGGGCCGAGCGGCCGGCGAAGCGCACGCGGTGGTCGCTCAGGATGCCGGCCATGAGCTCGGCGGCCTGGGCGCCGAAGAGCTCGAGCGGCGCCCGCTCGGGCGTGACGATCGTGATCTCCGCGTGCACGCCGGCCCGCGCGGCCTCCGCCGCGGAGCTCAGCGCCAGCTCGTAGAGCGGCAGCGGCCACGAGCAGCCGTTGGGCACGGCGAAGGCCAGGCGCTCGACCTCGCCGCGGCGCAGCGCGGCCAGCGTGTCGCGGACGAGGCCGACGTCGCGCTGGTCGCGGAACGTGGTGGCCCCGGAGACGGCGGTGACCGCGCGCGCGCCGAGCGCGAGGACCAGGACGTCGTAGCCCACGTGCGCGTGGCCGGCCAGGCGGACGGTGCGCGTGTGGGGGGCGACGGCGTCCAGTCGGTCGTATCGG
>JAICJK010000561.1 GCA_025928415.1 Solirubrobacteraceae bacterium
CCACCTGCCGCGGTGAGCGGCCAGCGCGCGCGTGGGCTGCGTGCCCTGCTGCGGCGGGCGCCGCGCAGGCAGCGTCGCGGGCTGGTCGAGGCCGCCCACTGGGCCTTCGGGGCCGCCGGCGGCGCAGCATTCGGAGCGCTCCCGCACGCAGTCCGGCGCCGTGCCTGGGCGGGCCCGGGGTACGGGCTGGTCGTGTGGCTGGGGTTCGAGCTCGGGATCGCCCCTGCCCTGGGCCTCAGCCAGGCCAAGCGCGTGCGCCTGGTCGACCGCTTCGCGCTGGCCGCCGACCACCTGCTCTACGGCTTGGTGCTCTCGGAGATGCGGCGAAGCGCGCGAGGCTAGTGGCTACGCGGGCGCGGCGTCCCAATCGTGTCCCGCTAGTAGGCGATGCGGGCGGCGAGCAGGCAGAGATCGTCGGTCAGGGTGCCGTAGGAGAACTCGGCGACACGGGCGCGCAGGATGGCGATCGCCTCCTTCGGCGAGGGGCCGTGGAGGCCGCTGAGCACGGCGCTGACGGCGTCGAGGCCGAACAGCTTTCCGTCCTGCCGTGCCTCGGTCAGCCCGTCCGTGTAGAGGAGCACTCCCGCATCCGGCGTCGACCGGCCCGAGCCCTCGACGCATCCAGGGTCCTTGCGAACGCCGAGCGGGGTTCCCTGCCTGGGAGCGATCAGCTGCCGGCCGTCACCCAGCCAGAGCGCCGGGGGATGTCCGGCGTAGGCCCAGCGCAGGAGCCGCTCATCCGGGAGATACGTGATGCAGGCGGCGGTGACGAATTCGCTGCCGGTGCCGACGCGCTCGATCAACGCCGTGTTCGCCCAGCTGAGCAGCCGGCGGGGGTCATCGGAGAAGGGCGCGGTCGCGGCGAACGCCGTCCGCACGAACGCGGCGCGCCGCCCCGCCTCCAAGCCGTGGCCGACGACATCGCCGACGACCAGGACGGTGGAATCCTGCGGCCCTTCAGCCACCAGATAGAAGTCGCCGCTGACCTGTTCGGCGGCCGCCGGCAGGAAGGCCGCGGCCAGCTCCAAGCCGGGACGCTGGGGCAATTCGGGCGGAGTGAGCGCATCCCTGATCGCGCGCAGGTCCTCCAGCTCGTGTTCGGCCGCCCCAAGGCGGTCACGCAGCATGCCGAGATCCGCTTCGCGCACGGCGGCTTCTTCGCGAAGGCGCGCGATCAGCGTCTCCTGGCGGTGCTCCCGCTCACCCATGTGGCGGATGTCGCGCTCGCGGGCATCAGCTTCGGCGCGCAGCCTCCGCAGCTCTGCGTCCTCCTCGTCGGGCTCCTGGCTCATGGCACGCATGGCACGCTCGGACGAACGCCGTCCCGTGCCGTTCGGCATCCTCTCGCACCACGCGCCCCGTTGTCGATGCGGCCGCCCGGCCGTGTCTGTGGACTGCTCGACTTCGAGGCGCCGTCCGCTTCCCCAGCCGGATGGATGCGCCGGGCGCGGCGGCTACCCCGGGTCGTCTCCGGTTCGGTGGCCGGCGGTGGGCGCGCCGGGTGCGCCCGTCGCCTGACGCGCCGCGTCGCGGATCGCCTCGGCCGTGACCTCGGCGGCGAGGACCGAGAGCGCGAACGGGTCGCCCGGCACCGCGCCGGTGGCCAGGCAGACCACCAGGTCCCCGTCGACCGCGGTGGCCGACGGCGAGACGGCCCGCGCCACTCCGGCCGACGCCGCGCGGGCGACCAGCCACGCCTGCGTCTTGTCCAGGCGCGCGTCGGTGAGCAGGCAGACCAGCGTGGTCGCCTGCCCGGTCGGCGGCGGCGCGACCGGCGAGGCGCGCAGCAGGTCGACGGTCCGCTGCCATGCGCCGTCGCGCCAGACGCCGGCCAGGACCGAGCCGTCCGCGGCGAGGACGTCCCCGAACGGGTTGGCGACGGCGATGGCCGTCAGCAGCGCGCCGCCGACGCGGGTGGACGCCGCGCCGAGGCCGGTCTTCGTCCAGCCTGCCGCGCCGAGCAGCTTGCCCGCCGTGCACCCGGCTCCGGCCCCGACGCTGCCCCGGGCGAACGCGGGGCCGGCCGCCGCGCAGGCCGCGCGGCCCGCCGCCGCGTCC
>JAICJK010000498.1 GCA_025928415.1 Solirubrobacteraceae bacterium
GCCGGTGCCGACGGTGAACATCACCACCGACTCGGCGATCGGGTGCAGCTCGTCGTCGTAGGCCTCCGCCAGCGCGGCGACGGTCGCGTCGTTGTCCACGAAGACCGGCCGCTGCAGCCGCTCGGTGAGGAGATGGCGCAGCGGCACGCCGGCCAGCGGGATGTTGACGCTGAAGCGCGCGCTGCCGGTGGCGAAATCGATGACCGACGGCACGCCGATCCCCACCGCCGCGGACGGGCCCGCGGCCTCGATCGCCGTGGTGAGCTGGTCGACGAGGGCGTCGGTCGAGTCCAGCGCGGTCGGGGAGAGCGCCGGAGCGGAGAGCGCGGTGCCTTCGAGGACGGCCACGGAGACCTTCGTGCCTCCGACGTCCACTCCGATCAGCCGCTGCGTCATCTGCTCCTTCCGGTTCCCGTTCGCCGACGATCCTAGACCGGGGCGCGACCGGGCCCGCGAAGGGGCCCTGAACCGCCGCTCGGCCTGCCAGCATGGGCCAGTCGTGATGCCCGAACCCCTCGACGGCCTGGCGGCCGCCGACGCCCACCTCGGCCGCCGCTTCCCGCTGCCCGCGGCGCCGCTGCCGCTCGCCCGCTGGGTCGAGGTGCGCGCCATCGGCTCCGGGGCCGAGGTGGAGCTCAACCTCGACGACTCGCGGCCCGCCGCGCCGGGCCGCCTGGCGCTCTACGCGGGCCCCGTCGAGCCGCCCGACCAGCTCGCGGAGACCGCGGGGCCGATCGAGCAGACGAGGGTCCGCGGGCTCACCCTGCGGCGGGCCCCGCTCGCCGACGCCCAGCCGTCGCTGCGGCCGGTCATCGAGGTCGGCTGGGAGGCCGGCGGGCTGCGCCTGCGGCTGACCGCGCAGGGGCCCTGGGCGCTCGAGGACGTGCTGGCCGTCGTGGCCGCCATCGACGTGTAGGGTCAGCGCGGATGAACCTCGGGAGGCTCACACGGGCGGAGCTCGTGGGCATCGTCGGCGGAATCCTGCTCGCCGTCAGCGTCTTCCTGAGCTGGTTCGGCACCAAGGGCGACGGCGAGATCGACGGAAGGCACGGCAGCTTCTCCGCGTGGGACACGCTCTCGGTGACGCGGATCCTGCTGCTGCTGGCCGCCGTCGCGCCGCTCGTGCTCGGCTACATCATCGCGCGCGACCACGCGCTGTCGTGGCCGCGCGGCGAGCTGACCGCGATCATCGCGATCGCCGCGCTGGGCCTCGTGCTCTACAACGGCCTGGCCGCGCGCCCCGGCACCTCGAACTCGCTCGTGGGCCTGAAGTTCGGCTGGTACCTCGCCGTGCTCGCCACCCTGCTCATGCTCGGCGGCTCCGCCGTGCGCTCCAGCGGCGCCGAGCGCCCCCGCAAGCCCCCGGGCACCATCTAGCCCCCGTCCCACGTAGGAGAGCCTTGACCGAGCATCATGAACTGGGCCGGCCGGACCGGAACCTGGCCCTCGACCTCGTGCGCACGACCGAGGCCGCCGCGCTGGCCGCCGCCCGCCTCGTCGGCATGGGCGACAAGATCGCCGCCGACCAGGCCGCCGTGGACGCGATGCGCATCGTGCTCGACACGGTCCCGATGGACGGCGTCGTCGTCATCGGCGAGGGCGAGAAGGACGAGGCGCCGATGCTCTACAACGGCGAGCGCATCGGCGACGGCTCCAAGCCCGAGGTCGACATCGCGGTCGACCCGCTCGAGGGCACGACGCTGACCGCGAAGGGCATGCCCAGCGCGCTGAGCGTCATCGCGCTGTCGCCGCGGGGCACGATGTTCGACCCGGGCCCCTGCGTGTACATGGCCAAGCTGGCCGGGGGGTCGGACATCGCCGACCTGCTCGACCTCGACCGGCCGCTGGCCGACGTCCTCGGGCAGGTCGCGCAGCGGCGCGGGATCCACATCCGCGACGTGATGGTCGTCGTGCTCGACCGGCCCCGCCACGAGGCCGGGATCCGCGAGATCCGCGAGGCGGGCGCGCGCGTGCGCCTGATCTCCGACGGCGACGTCAGCGCGGCGCTGCTGGCCGTGTCGGACAACACGCCGGTCGACCTGCTGTGGGGCATCGGCGGCACGCCGGAGGGCGTCATCTCCGCCGCCGCGCTGAAGTGCATCGGCGGCACGCTCGTCGGGCGCCTGTGGCCGCGCGACGACGGCGAGCGGCAGGCCGCGCTCGACGCCGGCTACGACCTCGAGCGCCAGCTCACCCAGGACGACCTGGTCCAGGGCGACGACTGCTTCTTCTCCGCGACCGGCGTGACCGACGGCGACGTCCTGCAGGGCGTGCGCTACCCGGCCAGCCCGCGGCCCGGCGCGGCGACGACCGAGTCGCTGGTCATGCGCTCCCGCTCGGGGACGGTGCGGCGCATCCACGCCCGGCACAACCGGGACAAGCTGCGCGTGTACACGGGCGAGCGCTTCGGCTGACGCCCGGCGAGCGCTTCGGCCGACCCCTACCGCCGCTCGGCCGGCGCCGCGACCGGCTCGCCCGCGTGCACCGGGTCGGGCGCCTCGTCCGGCGAGCCGGGCCCGGCGAAGCGCCCGATCGGCGAGACGTCGAGCCCGCGCCGGACCAGCGAGCGCAGGAAGAACTGGCAGGCGA
>JAICJK010000651.1 GCA_025928415.1 Solirubrobacteraceae bacterium
CCACCAGGTCGGCGAGCGCGCGCACGGAGGGGGCGGGCAGGTCGTGGCGCGCGGCGGCGCGCAGGACGGCCCCGGCGATGGCGTCGAGCTCCGGCTCGCGGCCGGCCTCGACGTCGCGCGCCATCGAGCTCACGAGGCCGTCGTGCAGGCCGGCGATCTCGCGCAGGACGGTGTCCGAGTGGATCCGCGCGCCCTCGGCGCGCGCGATCGCCGCCGCCTCGCGGACGGCGCCCTCCAGCGCCGCGCGCCGCTGCGGGTCGGCGCGGACGGCGCCCACCGGCACGCCGAACGCCGCCGTGGTCAGCGCGATCGCGTTGAGCCGCACGAGCTTGCCCCACATGATCTCCGCCTCGGTGCCGCCGATGCGCACGGGGACCCCGGCGCCCTCCAGCAGCACGGGCAGCGCGGGGGCCAGCGGCGGCACCTCGGGCCCGTCGGTCGCCAGGTCGACGCGCAGGAACGGGCTGGTCTGCTCGATCACGCCGGGCGCGGTGCGGGTCGCCTCCACGCGGATGACGGCCGCGGCGACGGCCGGGAAGCGCTCGCGCAGCAGGGCGAGGTGGTCGAGCCCGTTGAGCAGCGGGACGACGAGGCCCGGCTCGACGTGCACGCGGTCGAGCGCCTCCTGCAGCCCCACCGCCTTGGTCGCCACCACGAGCACGTCCACCGGCTCGTCGACCGAGACGACCACGGACGGGCGCGCCTTCCAGGCGTCGTCGAAGAAGACGCTGGTGATCTGCAGCCCGCGCCGGCGCACGTGCGGGGCGGTCCGCCCCCGGGCGACGAGGGTGACCGGCGTGCCGGCGCGGTCCAGCGCCCCGGCGAGGAACCCGCCGACGCCGCCCGCACCCAGGATCGCGAGGCGCATCGGGCGCTAGGCCGAGGGCTCGCCGTGGCGGACGGGGCCGACCGGGACGACGAGCGGCTCGGCCGGGGCGGAGATGGCGTCCGTCTCCTCGATCTCGAGCTCCGGCGGCTCCATGCCGTCGCAGACCAGGCGAAACGCGCCCGTGCCGAGCTGGCCGTCGGCCTCCAGCACCAGGCCGGCGATCGTGTCGCCCTCCTCCCACTGCATCCGCTCGATCTCGAACGGGTTCATGCGCACGGTGTGCGGCGGGAACGGGCAGTGCTTGTTGTGGTCCGCCTTCGCCTTCGCGATGGCCTCGAAGTTCTTGCCCTCGGCGTTCATGACCGCCCCTCATGAAAGCACCGGGGCTCACGGGACGTCGAGCAGCACGCCGGGGTTCAGCAGCCCGCCGGGGTCGACCGCGGCCTTGGCCCCGGCCAGCGCGGCGGCGAACGGCGCCGGGCGCTGGCGGTCGTACCACGGCCGGTGGTCGCGGCCGACCGCGTGATGGTGGGTGATCGTCCCGCCCGCGGCGAGGATCGCGTCCGAGGCGGCGCGCTTCATCGCCCACCAGCGCTGCTCCTCCTCGCCGCGGGCCGCCGGGGCGATCACGGTGAAGTAGGGGGCGGGGCCGTCGGGGTAGACGTGGGTGAAGCGGCAGGTCACCCTGGGCGCGCCCTTACCGCTCGCCGCGGTTCCGCACACCTCGGCCACCTGGCTCCGCGCCGCCTCCATCACGGTCGCGTGGAACTGCTCGAAG
>JAICJK010000118.1 GCA_025928415.1 Solirubrobacteraceae bacterium
GTCGACGTCCTCGAAGTGCGAGTTGACCAGCAGCAGGAACGAGTCGTCGCGCAGCCGGCGGCCCTGGCGGTCGAGGTCTCCGATGGCGTCGCCGTTGAGGAACAGCCCGATGGTGTGCACGGCGTCGCGCTCCCAGTCGCGGCGCGTCATGCGCCGTCCCTCGGGACGGAACCAGTAGGCGTCGGGCAGGCCGCCGTCCACCGCGCTGCCCCGCAGGAAGGCGCGGCGCCGGAACACCGGGTGCGCCTTGCGCAGATCGATCAGCCGCTTGGCGAAGGTGAACAGCTCGGCGCCCTCGGCGGCGATGTCCCAGTCGAACCAGGAGATCTCCGAGTCCTGGCACCAGGCGTTGTTGTTGCCGCCCTGGGTGCGCCCGAACTCGTCGCCGCCCAGGAGCATCGGCGTGCCCTGCGAGAGCAGGAGCGTCGTGAGGAAGTTGCGCTGCTGGCGGGCCCGCAGCGCCAGGACCTCGGGGTCGTCGGTCGGGCCCTCGACGCCGCAGTTCCACGAGCGGTTGTCGTCGGTCCCGTCGCGGTTGTCCTCGAGGTTGGCCTCGTTGTGCTTGTCGTTGTAGGCGACGAGGTCGGCGAGCGTGAAGCCGTCGTGGGCGGTGACGAAGTTGATCGACGAGAACGGGCCGCGCTCGTCGCCGTAGAGGTCGCTCGAGCCGGTCAGGCGCTCGGCGAAGTCCCCGACGCGCGCCTGGTTGCGCCACCAGTCGCGCATCGTGTCGCGGTAGATGCCGTTCCACTCCGACCACAGCACCGGGAAGTTGCCGACCTGGTAGCCGCCCGGCCCGACGTCCCACGGCTCGGCGATCAGCTTGACCTGGGACAGGATCGGGTCCTGGTGGATCGTGTCGAAGAACGCGCTGAGGCGGTCGACCTCGTAGAGCTCGCGAGCCAGCGCGCTGGCCAGGTCGAAGCGGAAGCCGTCCACGTGGCACTCGGTGACCCAGTAGCGCAGGGAGTCCATGATCATCCGCAGGACCCCCGGGTTGACCACGTTGAGCGAGTTGCCCGTCCCCGTGAAGTCCATGTAGAACCGCTCGTCGTCGGGGACGAGGCGGTAGTAGGCCTGGTTGTCGACGCCCTTCATGGAGAGCATCGGCCCGAGGTGGTTCCCCTCGGCGGTGTGGTTGTAGACGACGTCGAGGATGACCTCGATGCCCGCCTTGTGCAGGGCCTTGACCATCCCCTTGAACTCGCGGACCTGCTCGCCGGTGGAGCCGGTGGCGGCGTAGCCCGCGTGGGGCGCGAAGTAGCCGATCGACGAGTAGCCCCAGTAGTTGGTCAGCCCGCGGTCGTGCAGGAAGGACTCGTCGGCGATGTGGTGGATCGGCAGCAGCTCGACGGCGGTGACGCCGAGCTCCTTGAGGTAGGCCAGCGCGGGCTCGGAGGCCAGGCCGCCGTAGGTGCCGCGCAGGTCCTCGCGGACGTCGGGGTGTCGGCGGGTGAAGCCCTTGACGTGGACCTCGTAGATCACGGTGTCCGTCCACGGGCGCGCGGGCGGCCGGTCGTCCTCCCAGTCGAAGGTGTGGTCGACGACCAGGGACTTCGGGATCGCCTCGGCGTCGTCCTCGTCGTCGGGCTCGAGGTCCGCGTCGTCGGTGCCGTCGGGGGTGTAGGGCAGCGTGTTGGCCGCGTCCCACAGCACGGGCCCCTCGATCGCCTTGGCGTAGGGGTCGATGAGCAGCTTGCAGGGGTTGAAGCGCTTGCCCTCCTCGGGCTCGTAGGGCCCGTGGACGCGGAAGCCGTAGCGCTGCCCGGGCCCGACGCCGGGCAGGTAGCAGTGCCAGTGCTGGGCGGTGTACTCCGTCAGGCGGATGCGCTCCTCCGCGCCGCCGTCGAACAGGCACAGGTCCACCGCCTCCGCCTGCTCGGAGAACAGCGTGAAGTTCGTCCCCTCGCCGTCCCACTCCGGCCCGAGCGGGAACGGCTTGCCCGGCCAGACCTCGCGGTCGCTCATCGGCCCGCGCCCGGCCGGGGGCCCGCGGCCGACCGCAGCGCCGCGCCGGCCAGTGGGCCGAGCGCCACGCCGCGGCCGGAGGCCTCCGCGCGGCCGTCGGTGCTGAGCACGACGCGGCCCGCCGACGCGGGCACGGTGGCAGCCCGCTCGGCGAAGTTCAGGCACAGCTCGTAGGGCCCGCGGGTCACGCGGACCCAGCGGGCCTCCTCGTCGCCCGTCGCGTGGGCGTCGCCGGGTGGCAGCTCGCGGCGCAGGGCGAGCAGGTCGCGGGTGAGCGCGGCCAGGGCCGGGTCGGGCCGGCGGGTGAGCTTCGAGGCCAAGAAGGTCTCCTCTGCCTGGGGATCGGGGACGTCCTCGCCGGCGAACGAGGCGAAGGCCGCGAACTCGCGCCGGCGCCCCTCGCGGGTCGCCGTCGCGATCTCCGGGTCGATGTGGTCGGTGAAGAACTGGAAGGGCGCGGTCTCGCCGTACTCCTCGCCCATGAACAGCATCGGGGTGAAGGGCGACAGCAGCGTCGCGAAGAGCGCGAGCGGGCGCACGGCGGGCGGCAGCCGGTCGCCGAGCGCGCGGTTGCCGACCTGGTCGTGGTTCTGGTCGAAGACCACGAAGCGCTCGGGCGGCACGTCCCCGGCCGGCGCCCCGAAGCGGCGCTCGCGGAACGTCGAGTAGCCGCCGTCGTGGACGTGGGGGCGCCCGAGCGCCTTCACGAGGTCGGCCACCGCGCCGAACTCCTCGTAGTAGCCGTCGCGCTCGCCGGTCAGCAGCGCATGCAGCGCGTGGTGGAAGTCGTCGGCCCAGACGGCGTCGCAGCCCAGGCCGCCGCGCTCGGGCGGCCGCACGACGCGCGGGTCGTTGAGCCCGGACTCCGCGATGACCAGGGCGCCCGGGCGGGCCGCGTGCACGCGCGCGGCGACCTCGCCGACGATCGGCCGCGCCGACTCGTCGTGGATGGCGTGGATGGCGTCCAGGCGCAGGCCGTCGAGGTGGAGGCCCGAGATCCAACCCTCCGCGCTCTGCAGGACCCACTCGCGCACGGGGTCGCAGCCGGCGTCGTCGTAGTTGATCGCCGCGCCCCAGAACGTCGCGTGCTGGTCGGTGAAGTAGGGGCCGAAGGCCTCCAGGGCCCGCGCGCCGCTGGCGCCGACGTGGTTGTAGACGACGTCGAGCAGGACGGCCAGCCCGGCGGCGTGCGCCGCGTCGATGAGGCGCTGCAGGCCCTCGGGGCCGCCGTAGGAGGACTGCGCGGCCGACAGGTAGACGCCGTCGTAGCCCCAGCCGCGGGCGCCGGGGAACTCGGCGACCGGCATCAGCTCGATGGCCGTGACGCCGAGGGCGGCCAGCGCGGGGAGGTGCTCGATCGCGCCGTCGAAGGTGCCCGCGCGCGAGAACGTCCCGACGTGCAGCTCGTAGATCACCGCGTCCGGGAGGGCGACGCCGTCCCAGCTCGCGTCGGTCCAGGCGAACGTCGAAGGGTCGAGCACGGCGGAGGGCCCGCGCAGGCCGTCGGGCTGCCAGCGCGAGCACGGGTCGGGCCACGCGGTGTCGTCGAGGACGAGCTCGTAGCGGTCGCCGTGCGCGGCGGGCAACGTCGCGGCGCGGACGCCGAAGCCCTCGTCGGCCAGCGGGTGATCCGTGCCGCCCAGCCGGACGGCGACGCGCTCGGCGGCCGGCGCCCACGTGCGGAAGCTCACCCGGCCCGGCCCTTCGGGATGGGCACCGAGCGGCTGGTCCCAGGGGTAGGTGGCGGGCGCCATGGCCCGGTGCCCTACCCGCCGGGCCGGGACGGCGAACCGGGCCGCCGGGCGCGGCGCGGCGGCGCGCTCAGAACCGCGTTCGGAATCAGACGCCAGCGTGAGGGGGCCGGATCGAATGCGGTTCTTCAGCCGCGCTCGTCGGCACCCGTCCGCGTGGTCATGACGGCCGCGGCGCCGCCGCCGAGCACGCGGCGCACGAGCCCGGGGGCGACGACCCGCAGCGCCGCCGCGAGGCCGTAGGGCCGCGGGACGTAGCGCTCCGGGCGGCGCCCGAGCCCGGCGTGGACGATCGCCTCGGCGCCCTTCTCGGGCGTGGAGACCGTCCAGCGCGTCGCGAGCTTCGAGGTCAGCTCGGCCTGCGGGAAGCCCTCGGTGGCGATGAAGCCGGGCAGGACCAGGCCGACGTGGACGCCGTGCGCGCGCTCCTCGGCCCACAGCGCGTCCGACCAGCCGGTCAGCGCGGCCTTGCTCGCGCTGTAGGCCCCGGTGCCTGCGCGCGCGACGCGGCCCGCCGTGCTGGCGACGTTGACGATCGCGCTCGGGGCGGAGCTGCGCAGCAGCGGCAGGAGCGCCTCGGTCAGTCGCACCTGGGCGTCGAAGTTGATCTCCATCGTGCGGCGCACGTTCTCCCAGCCGGCGTCGGCGAAGCGCCCGCGCCAGGCGGCGCCGGCGTTGTTGACCAGCAGGTCCAGGCGGCCGTGGTGCTCCTCGACGTGCGCGCGGACGCGGGCGGGCGCGTCGTCGCCGGTGAGGTCGGCGGCGACGAAGGTGGTCGGGGCAGGCAGGGCGGCGGCGAGCGCCTGCAGCCGGTCCTCCCGCCGGGCCACGAGCACCAGCGCGGCTCCGGGCTCGCGCGCCAGCCGCCGGGCCGTCGCCTCCCCGATCCCGCTCGAGGCGCCGGTGATGACCATGACGGTGGGGTCGGGCATGGACGAAGAGCCTAGTGTCGCGAGGTTGGTGAACGCCCGGGGCGCGTGGCACCATGCCGCCCGTGCGCACACCCCTGCTCGTGGGCGGACTCGCTCTCGCGGCGGGCCTGGCCATCCCCGCGCACGCCGCGCCGCCGCCGGTCGGCGGCCACGCCGCCCAATGCGCGCGCGCGGTCGTCCGCGACGGCGTGACGATGCTCGGCGGGCGGCGCCGGATCCACGGAACCCTGCCGCCCGTCGCGGCGCGCGTCCGGGTCGTCGTCCCCGCCTGCCATGACTCCGACGGGACCCCCGAGGCCGACGGCAAGACCGTGCTGTATCGCCGCAAGGGCATCCCGGCGAGCGTCGCGCTCTTCGGTTCCGCGCGGCAGCGGCGAGGGGACGTGTTGCTCTACACGGCCGTCGGCAGCTTCCCGCAGCTGCGCCACCACCCTCTGCATCGCTTTCTCTACGGCTCGTCGCGGATGCCCGATGCGACGAAGGGCCGGCGGTGCAAGCCCGCGAGCACGACCGCGCTCGTCCCGGCCTTCGACGGCCTGCTGGCCACCGTTCGCGGGCATCAGGTCCATGTGACGATCGACGCATCCACACGCATCGCCGCGCCCCGGGTCGACGGCGTGCCGCGGCTGACCTACGGCAAGAGCGTCCGCGTCCGCGCCGTCGACTGCGGCGGGCACGTCGGCCTCGTCGCCCGCGTGGTGACCGCCACGCGCTGAGGGCCGCAGACGCCGCACGACCACGCGAACGGCGACGCGAAGGGCGGCGGCGCGCAGCGGTGAGGTCAGCCCTCCGGCACCAGCCACAGCACCCCCAGCGGCGGCAGCGTCAGCTCGGCGGAGTTCGGCTGCTCGTGCCAGGGGATCGCCTCGGTGTCGACGCCGCCGAGGTTGCCCAGGTTCGCGCCGCCGTAGAGCTCGGCGTCGGTGTTCAGCGCCTCGCGCCAGCGCCCCGAGCGGGGCAGGCCGACGCGGTAGCGCTCGCGCGGGACGGGGGAGAGGTTGCAGACGCAGACCAGCAGCTCGTCCTCGGTCGCGCCGACGCGGGCGAAGGCCACCACGTTGCGGTCGGCGTCGTTGGCCTCCAGCCAGCGGAAGCCGTCCGGGGAGTCGTCGACCTCCCACAGCGCCGGGGTGTCGCGGTAGACGCCGTTGAGGTCGCGCACCAGCGCTTGGATCCCCGCGTGGTCGCGCTCGGCCAGCAGGTGCCAGTCCAGCGAGCGCTCGTGGCTCCACTCGCGCCACTGCGCCAGCTCGCAGCCCATGAACAGCAGCTTCTTGCCGGGGTGCGCCCACATGTAGGCGTACAGGCAGCGCAGGTTGGCCATCTTCTGCCAGCGGTCGCCCGGCATCTTGTCGATCAGCGAGCCCTTGCCGTGCACGACCTCGTCGTGGGACAGCGGGAGCATGAAGTTCTCGCTGAAGGCGTACATCAGCGAGAACGTGAGCTGATGGTGGTGATAGCGCCGGTTGACCGGGTCCTCCTGGAAGTACCCGAGCGTGTCGTGCATCCAGCCCATGTTCCACTTGAACCCGAAGCCCAGGCCGCCCACGTAGGTGGGGCGCGAGACGCCCGGCCACGCCGTCGACTCCTCGGCCGCCGAGATGATCCCGGGCTCGCGGGCGTAGAGGACCTCGTTGTACTGCTTGAGGAACGCGACGGCCTCGAGGTCCTCGCGGCCGCCGTGCTCGTTGGGGACCCACTGGCCCTCCTCGCGCGAGTAGTCGAGGTAGAGCATGGAAGCCACGGCGTCCACCCGGATGCCGTCGGCGTGGTACTCGCGCAGCCAGAACAGCGCGTTGGAGACGAGGAAGTTGCGCACCTCGTGGCGGCCGAAGTTGAACACCAGCGTGCCCCAGTCCGGGTGCGCGCCGCGGCGCGGGTCGGCGTGCTCGTAGAGCGCCGTGCCGTCGAAGCGGGCGAGCGCGAAGTCGTCGCGCGGGAAGTGCGCCGGGACCCAGTCGAGGATCACGCCCAGCCCGTTGGCGTGCAGGCGGTCGACGAACGCGCGGAAGTCGTCGGGCGAGCCGAACCGCGGCGTGGGCGCGAAGTAGCCGGTGACCTGGTAGCCCCAGGAGCCGGTGAACGGGTGCGCCATCACCGGCAGCAGCTCGATGTGCGTGAAGCCCATGTCGAGCACGTAGGCGCTCAGCTCGTCGGCCAGCTCGCGGAACGTGAGCGAGCGGTTGCCTTCCAGCGGGTTCAGCCGCCACGAGCCCAGGTGGACCTCGTAGACCGACATCGGGCCCTCGAGCGGCCGGCTCTCCCGGCGCTTCGAGAGCCACTCCGCATCGGTCCACTCGTGCTGGGAGTCCGACACCACCGACGCGGTCTTGGGCGGCACCTCGGTCTCGAACGCCACGGGGTCGGCCTTCAGGCGGATCTCGCCGTCCGGCGCGAGGATCTCGTACTTGTACGTCGCCCCCGCCCCGACGCCGGGCAGGAACAGCTCCCACACGCCGGAGGCGCCCATCGCCCGCATCGGGTGCAGCCGGCCGTCCCAGTAGTTGAAGTCGCCGACCAC
>JAICJK010000092.1 GCA_025928415.1 Solirubrobacteraceae bacterium
CTCAGCGGCCTGAAGAACCGCCGGCGCTTCGAGGAGGACCTGCGCGCCCAGCTCGCGCACCATCGCCGCTACGGCCGCACCGGCGCGGTCCTGGTGATGGACCTCGACCGCTTCAAGCACATCAACGACACGCTCGGGCACGCCGCCGGCGACGAGGCGATCGCGGCCGCCGCGCGCGTGCTGCGCGAGCGCCTGCGCTCCACGGACACGGTGGCGCGCCTCGGCGGCGACGAGTTCGCCGCCGTGCTGCCCGAGACCGACCTGGCGGGCGCGCGCGCCGCGGCCGCGGGGATCGCCGCGCAACTCCGTGGCGTGGTCGTGGGCCGCGGCGGCGACGGCGAGCCGATCGCGCTGTCCGGGAGCATCGGGATCGCGGAGTTCGGCCTCGGCTCGCACGCGAGCTGGAGCCCCGACGCCGTGCTCGCCGAGGCCGACGCCGCGATGTACGCGGCCAAGC
Organism: Solirubrobacteraceae bacterium; assembly: GCA_025928415.1. Lineage (GTDB taxonomy): Bacteria > Actinomycetota > Thermoleophilia > Solirubrobacterales > Solirubrobacteraceae > Paraconexibacter. Next base: position 458 of record JAICJK010000092.1, read on the forward strand.
ACGACGTGCGCGCCACGGTCTGAGCACTTCGCGGGCCGCAGCTCGGCGGCGTCCCGGTGGTGCACCGCGCCCCGGCCCGTGGAGGAGGGAAGGCGGACCGGGGCGCGACTGCACGCTTCACATCCCGCCGGCTCCGGGAGAGGGGGCCCGGCCGCGGCGGCCGTGCGACGGGGTGTCCCGCCGTCGCTGCGAGCTTGCCCGGCGCGCGCTCGCGCGAACCGGCGCGTTCATGAGCATCCGCTGTGGCGCGCGGCCCCGACCGCCGCGGAAGCCGCTTGCCGTGCCGCCGCGAGCGCGGGTAGCTTCCCGGCCATGCGGATGACCCTGCCCACCGCGGTGGCCGCCTGCCTGCTCGCGGGCGCGGCGGCCTGCCTGCTCGCGGTCCCGGCAGGCGCGGGGACGCTCCGGCGCACCTGCCCGTCGACGGTGCCGGTCGACGGCACGCCGACGCGGATCGTGATCCTGCGCTCGACGACGTGCGCGCAGGCGCGGCGCGTGCTGCGGCTCTACGACCGCGGCACCCGCCCGGGGACCTGGCGCTGCGCGCTGACGCACGCGCCGTTCGACCACATCGACGGCCGCATCGTCGGCGTGGCCTGCGGCCGCGGCGGGCCGGCGGGCGACCTGCGCAAGCGCCCGCACGCCTTCCTGGGCACGATCAGCGCCTCGGCGCCCGCCCCGGACGCGGGCGATCGGGGCGCCTAGGGGCCCGTTGACGTCTTCCCGCCGCGCGAGAGCATCGACGGTCGAAACGTCAACAGACTCCTAGACCCGGGCGCCGAGCACCGCGTCGAGCAGGCCCGGGAAGCGCTCGCCGACGTCGTCGGCGCGCAGGGACACGTAGCGGCGGGTCCCGTCGACGCGGGTGCGGGTCAGCCCCGCCTCGCGCAGCACCCGGAAGTGGTGCGAGCGCGTCGCCTTGGAGACGTCGAGCTCGAAGGTCCCGCAGACCTGCTCCCCGCCGGCCGCCAGCTCGCGGACGATGCGCAGGCGCACGTCGTCGCTGAGCGCCTGCATCACCGTGGTCAGCGACACGTCGGCGAGCTCGGGCTCGTGGGGGAGGGTCATGGGCCAAGCATAGCCCGTCGTTCGACGTTGGTCGAACTTGTGCTAGGTTCGACGCATGTCGAACAAGTACGTCCCCGCGTTCGCCCCGTCGCTGCTCGCCGTCGTTTCCTGGGGCGGCATGTTCCCGATCGCCGACCGCGCCCTGCGCCACGTCGACGCCTTCAACCTCACCGCGATCCGCTACGGCGCGGCCACCGCGATCTTCGCCGCGCTGCTCGTCGCGGTCGAGGGCCGCCGGGCGCTGCGCTACGAGGGCCGCTTCGGGTCGCTGCTCGGCCTGGGCGCGCTCGGCTTCGCGGGCTTCAACCTGCTCGTCTACGTCGGGCTGCAGCACACGCAGCCGCAGAACGCGGCGCTGATCGTGGCGACGATGCCGCTCGTCACCGTCCTCGTGCGCTGGGCGCGCGACGGCGTGCGCCCGTCGCCGGCGACGCTCGGGCTGATCGCCGTGGCGCTCGCGGGCGTCGGGCTCGTGGTCACCAAGGGCAGCCTGCACGCGACCGTGAGCGCGGGCGACGGGCTGGTGCTGATCGGGGTCGTCGGATGGGTGCTGTACACGATGGGCGCCCAGCGCCACCCGGACCTCTCGCCGCTGCGCTACACGACGCTGAGCGCGATCGGCGGCACGCTGACGATCCTCGCGGCGACGGCGACGGCCGACCTCGCCGGCTGGCAGACCGTGCCGGCGCCCGGCGACGTGGGCGCGGCATGGCTCGGGCTGGCCTACATCGTCGTGTTCGGCGCGGCGGTCGGCGTCCTGGCCTGGAACGCGGGCATCCGGCGCATCGGCGCGGCCAACGGCGTGCTGTTCATGAACCTGGTGCCGGTCACGACGTTCGCGATCGAGATCGCGCGCGGCTACCGGCCCGTCGGCGCCGAGCTGGCGGGAGCCGGGCTGACCGTCGCGGCGCTGGTCGCCGCCAACCTGCTCGGCCGTCGCGCGACGACGACCGCGACGGCGATGGAGACGGCGACGGCGGCGCGCGTGCCCGCGGCCGCGCCCGACGCGGGCGCGATGGTGACGGCGCGGTAGGGGAGGGGGCCACCGTTTCCCGGTGCGGACCGCGGGTAGTCGCTTGAGCCAGCGACCAGGGAGCGACCCGCATGAAGGCAGTCACATGGCACGGCAAGCGCGACGTCCGGGTCGACGAGGTGCCCGATCCGGCGATCCAGGAGCCGACCGACGCGATCGTGCGCATCACGACCTCGGGCATCTGCGGCTCGGACCTGCACCTCTACGAGGTGCTCGGGCCGTTCATGAGCGAGGGCGACATCATCGGCCACGAGCCGATGGGGATCGTCGAGGAGGTCGGCGCGGAGGTGAGCGCCGTCAAGCCCGGCGACCGCGTCGTGATGCCGTTCCAGATCTCCTGTGGGCACTGCTGGATGTGCGACCGCAAGCTCTACACCCAGTGCGAGACGACGCAGGTCCGCGACCAGGACATGGGCGCCGCGCTGTTCGGCTACTCCAAGCTCTACGGCGCCGTGTCCGGTGGCCAGGCCCAGTTCCTGCGCGTCCCGCAGGCGCACAACACGACGATCAAGGTCCCCGAGGGGCCGCCCGACGACCGCTTCGTCTACCTCTCCGACGTGCTCCCGACCGCCTGGCAGGCGGTGGAGTACGCGGCGATCCCGGACGGCGGCACCGTGGCCGTGCTCGGCCTCGGCCCGATCGGCGCGATGTGCTCGCGGATCGCCGCGCATCGCGGCCACCGGGTGATCGGCGTCGACCTCGTGCCCGAGCGGCTGGAGCGCGAGCGGCGCCGCGGCATCGACGCGCTGGACATCTCCTCGCACGACGGGAACCTCGTCGGCGCCGTCCGGGACATGACCGACGGCCGCGGCCCGGACGCCGTCATCGACGCGGTCGGCATGGAGGCGCACGGCTCGCCGGTGGGCAAGCTCGCCCACCAGCTCGTCGGGCTGCTGCCCGACGCGGTGGCCGCGAAGGTCATGCAGACCGGCGGCGTGGACCGCCTGAACGCCTTCTACCTGGCGATCGACCTCGTGCGCCGCGGCGGCACGATCTCGCTGATCGGCGTCTACGGCGGCACGGCCGACCCGCTGCCGATGCTCACCCTGTTCGACAAGCAGGTCCAGCTCCGGATGGGCCAGGCCAACGTGAAGACGTGGGTCGACGACATCATGCCGCTGCTGACCGACGAGGACCCGCTCGGCGTCGACGACTTCGCCACCCACCGCCTCCCGCTCTCCGAGGCGCCGGCCGCCTACGAGCTGTTCCAGAAGAAGCAGGACGGCGCGATCAAGATCGTGCTCAAGCCCTGACGCCGCGCCACCCCTGGGGCCGCCCGTGGTACTGAATAGGGGCGAGCGACGAGGGGGGACGACATGGCATCCACGAGCGCCGGGCAGCCGGACGGGCGATCGAGCGCCGAGCAGGAGGCCCTCGACGCGATGCGCCCCCACCTGCACGGCATGTGGGCGGCCGCCGCGCCGTCGTGGGGCGAGCGCGCCGCCTACGTCGACGAGCGCGCTGCGCCGATCGCCGAGCGGCTGCTCGCGCTGTCCGCGCCGCAGCCCGGCGAGCGGGTCCTCGAGCTGGCCTGCGGGCCGGGCGGCCTGGGGCTCGCGGCGGCCGGGCTGGTCGGGCCCGGCGGCGAGGTCGTCCTGTCCGACGTGGCGCAGGAGATGGCCGCGATCGCCGCGGCGCGCGCACAGGAGCGCGGCCTGGCCAACGTCACCACGCGGGTGCTCGACCTCGAGCGCATCGACGAGCCGGACCGCTCCTACGACGTCGTGCTGTGCCGCGACGGCCTGATGTTCGCGCTCGTCCCGGCGCGTGCCGCCGCCGAGCTCGCGCGGGTGCTGCGGCCGGGCGGCCGCGTGGCGCTGGCCGTGTGGGGGCCGCGGGAGCGCAACCCGTGGCTGGGCGTCGTGCTCGACGCGGTGAGCGCCCAGGTCGGCGCGCCGGTTCCGCCGCCGGGGATCCCGGGCCCGTTCGCGCTGCAGGACGCCGGCGCGCTCGCCGGCCTGCTGTCGGGCGCCGGGCTGGCGGACGTGACCGTCGGCGAGGTGCCGGTGCCGTTCGAGGCCGCCTCGCCCGAGGACTGGTGGGCGCTGACCACGGCGCTCGCCGGCCCGCTGGCGACGCTCCTCACCTCGCTGCCCGCCGACGCGGCGCAGGCGCTGCGCGCCCGGGCGCGGGAGGACATCAGCAGCTACCGGACCCCGGCGGGCACGCTGCAGATCCCCGGCGTGAGCCTCGTGGCCGCCGGCCGCCGCCCGGGTTAGCCGCCGACGATCGGGGATGGCTTCATCCCCTTGAGGTGATGGGTTCGTCACCATCCAGTGATAGGCTCATCATCATGTCGAGCCCCTTCGTGTACGAGGAGCCGGTAGGCCCGGAAGCGCTGGTCGACCGGGCGGCCGAGCTTGGGCTGCTGCGCGACCGGGTGGGGGATGCCCGCAACAGCCGCCTCGAGGGGGCCCGGCGGTTCGGCAAGACGTCCCTGCTGCGGGCCGTCCTGGCGGCGGCGGTGGACGACGGGGCCGTGGTGATCGAGGTCAACTTCCTGGGATGCGTGAGCGCCGCGGACGTCGCCGAGCGCATCGAGCGCGCCTACGGTGCGCAGCTCGACTCGGCGCTGCGTCGCTGGTACGCCGGGCTGATCCGGACCCTGCAGCCGACCGTCAGCGCGGCGCCGGCGGGCGTGGGCGTCAAGGCGCGGCCGCAGATCAGCGCTCCGGGACTGCTGGACCGCCTCGCGCTGCCGCGACGCATCCATGAGCGCACCGGCCGGATGTGCGTGATCGCCTTCGACGAGTTCCAGGAGGTCCTGAGGATCGACCCGGCGCTTCCGGGCGTCTTCCGCGCGGAGCTGGAGACGCATCGCACCGCCGCCTCCTACCTGTTCTGCGGATCGCATCCGGGGCTGATGCGCGAGCTGTTCGGCGATCGCCGGCACGCGTTCTTCGCGCAGGCGGCGCCGGTGACGCTCGGGCCATTGCCGGCCGACGACCTCGCCGACTTCCTCGCCGCTCGGTTCAGCGACGGCAGGCGCGATCCGGGTGAGGCGCTCGGACCGCTGCTCGACGCCGCCGAGGGCCATCCGCAGCGGGCGATGCTGCTCGCACACCACCTGTATCAGCGCGTGCCGCCTCGCGGGACCGCCGGCATCGAGACGTGGATGAAGGCGCTGGCCGACGCACGGCGCGAGGCGGAGGGCGAGATCCAGGTGTTGTGGGAGAGCGCGACCGAGCTGGAGCGGCGCGTGCTGAAGGTCATCGCCCAGCGGACCGTCGCGCTGGGCGGCCGCGAAGCGGACTCGCGCTTCGGCTTGGCCAAGGGCGGCTCGACGAAGGCCGCGGTCGGGCGGCTGCTCGCCGATGGCCACGTCGTCGAGGATCCCGCGACGCGAACGGGCTGGCGGATCGTCGATCCGTTCCTTGCGGCCTGGCTGCGCGAAGGCTGAACGTCGCTACCCGGCTCGCGCGCGGGCGGCCTGGCGGACCAGGTGGTCGCGCTCGGCGACGTTCGCGGCCCGGCGGGCGGCCTCGGCGTATGCCGTGGCGGCGGCGGGGAGGTCGCCGTCGAGCTCGTGCAGGTGCCCGCGCACGGCGTGCCACCGGTGGCGCTCGCCGAGCACCTCGCGCAGCCGGGCGGTCTCGCGCAGCCCTGCGGCGGGACCGTGGACGTGGCCGACCGCGACGGCGCGCCCGAGCACGGCGGCGGGATCCTGGCGCACGAGGTCCTCGGTCAGCGCGACGAGGTCGTCGTACCAGGCGAGGATCTGCGGCCAGTCGGTCTCCTGGGCGCCGGCCGCGTCGTCGTGCAGGGCGGCGATCGCCGCTTCGATCTGGTAGCGGCCCGGGCGCCGCTCCTGCGTCTGCATGGCCAGCGCCGACTGCAGGACGCGCACGCCCTCGGCGATCTCGCGGGTGTCCCACAGGCCGCGGTCCTGGCAGTCGAGCGTGACGATCCGGCCCTCGGGGTCGAGCCGCGCCGGGAGCCGGGCGTGGCTGAGGAGCATCAGCGCGAGCAGCCCGCGCGCCTCGGGCTCCTCGGTGGCGAGGGTCAGCTGGCGGGCGAGCCGGATAGCCTCGCCGGCCAGGTCCAGCCGGCCGCCATGCCCGGCCGTGTAGATGAGGTAGAGCACGCGCAGCACGACGGCGAGGTCGCCCGGCTGGTCCAGGCGGCGGGCGGGCGGGCCGGCAAGCGTGCGCTTGGCGCGGCTGATCCGCTGCGCCATCGTCGCCTCGGGCACGTAGAAGGCGTCGGCGATCTCCTGGGTGGTGAGACCGCCGACGGCGCGCAGCGTCAGCGCCACCTGGGAGGCGGGCGCGAGGTCGGGGTGACAGCAGCAGAAGAGCAGGAAGAGGGTGTCGTCGCCCTCTTCGGTGACCGCGAGGCCGCCCGCCCGCGGCTCCGCGTGCGTCGTCTCCTCGCGGCGCTGCCGGGCGGCCTCGCTGCGGCGGGCGTCGACCAGCCGCCGCGTCGCGACCGCGGTCAGCCACGCGCGCGGGTCGCGCGGCGGGTGCCCGGGCCAGACGCGCAGCGCCTCCAGCAGCGCCTCCTGCAGCGCATCCTCGGCGGCGTCGAAGTCCTCGCCCCGCCGGACCAGCCCCGCGAGCACCCGCGGGACGAGGACGCGCAGCGCGCTCTCGTCCAGCGGCTGCACCGGCTCGTCGATCACGCGCACGTCAGTCCTGCGACGGCGCCTCGAACATGATCTCCCGGACGTCGATCCACTCATGCAGCGGCTCGCCGCCGGGGCCGGGCTCGGAGGAGACGAAGGCCGCGAGCTCGAGCGCGCGCTCGCGGGACTCGACGTCGATCATGTACCAGCCCGCGACCAGGTCGCTCGTCTCCGGGTGCGGGCCGTCGGTGGTGACGGGCGCCGCTTCGGGACCGCCGTAGCGCACCCAGGTCCGCGCCGGCGTGAGCGCCTGCGCGCCGACGAACTCTCCGTTGGACTCCAGCAGCTCGCGGAAGTTCCTGAGGAACGCCATGTGCGCCTCCACGTCCTCCGGCGCCCACTGGTCCATCGGCGGGAAGGGATGGTGCGGCTCCGGGCCGCCGCGGTAGTGCTTGAGCAGCAGGTACTTCGGCATCGTGATCTCCTGGTGTCGTAGACCGCGCCAGTCGCGGCCCTCGCCTGGTGAGCGGAGCCGGCCGCGGCTTCTCGACATCGTGCCGCTTGAGGAACCTCGACGGTGGCCGTCGCCGCGAGGCGTAGCCGCGGACATGCGACTTGCGACTTGCGACTACACATAACCGATGTTCTCGGGCATTGAAGTCGCGCACTGTCACAGGGCGGCACCCGACGCGACGCGGCCGCGCGGCGGTACGCGCGGGGCGTCGTGTCGCGGCTCGACGGGTGAGGGCTCGGGGGCGTCGTCCCGCCCGCGATCGGCGGTGTCCAGGCGTCATCCGCCATGCC
>JAICJK010000100.1 GCA_025928415.1 Solirubrobacteraceae bacterium
AGCCGCCTCACCCTCTTCTTCGTCCTGATCGTCATCGTGCCGATGGTCTCGCTGACCTTCGTGCTGTTCCGCCTGATCGCGGACAACGCGAACGGCAAGGCCGACGCGCGCGTGGCCGCGCGGCAGGACGCCGCGATCCACCTCTACGACGACGCCCGCGCCCGGGCGGACACCGCGGCGACGCGGGTCGGAGGGGACGTCGCGCTCGCGACGGCGCTGCAGCGCGGCCGGCGCACGGCGGTGGAGCGCCGCGCGCAGGACCTGCTCACCGCGCTGGGCCTCAAGCGCATCCTGATCACCTCGGGCCCCCAGGTCATCGCCGACGTCGGCAGCAAGGACGCGATCTTCCCGGCGACGCGCAAGCTCGTCGACCGCTCGGGCAAGGCGTTCGGGCAGCTCCAGCTCTCCGCGGAGGGCCCGCGGCGCTACACGAGCCTCGTCCATCAGGTCACGGGCCTCGACCTCGTCGTCACCACCGACGGGGTGGTGCAGGCGACCACGCTGCCCGGCGGGCGCGACGCGCACCTGCCCAGCGGCCGCGGGACCATCGAGCTCGGCGGCAAGCACTTCCGCGCGGCGACGTTCGTGGTCCCGGCGTTCGCCGGACGCAGCAGCCGCGTCACGGTGCTGGACTCCGAGACGCGCATCACGGCCGACGTCCGGCGCACCCGACTGCTGGCCGCCTTCCTGCTCGCCGGCTTCTTCATCCTCGCCTTCATCTTCGCGATGGCCGTCTCGCGCTCCCTGCAGCGGCAGATCGAGGGCTTCCTGGACGCCGCCCGCCGCCTCGGCGGTGGCGACTTCAAGGCGCAGGTGCCGACCGTCGGCCGCGACGAGTTCGCCGCGCTGGGCACCGAGTTCAACCAGATGGCCTCCAAGCTCGAGGAGCGCGAGGCGCAGCTGCGCACCGAGCAGAACCGCTTCGCCGGCGCCATGCGCCGCCTGGGCGAGGCGTTCGAGTCCAACCTGGATCGCGAGGCGCTGCTCGAGATCGTCCTGCGGACCGCGCTGGACGGCACCGGCGCGGTCGGCGGGCGGGCGACGCTGCGCTCGTTCGGCGACGGCCCGCTCGACGAGGTCGCCCGCGCAGGCGAGCTCGAGCCGCTGGCCGACGCGCTGCACGCCGCGGAGTCGCAGGTCCTCGAGGCGGCCGCGCCGCGCGAGGTCTCCCTGGGCGAGGTCACGGCGCTCGCGCACCCGCTGCGCGCCGAGCAGGGCGACGGGGACGGCGACCTGCCGCGGATCGTCGGCATCGTGGCCATCGCGCGGGTCGGCGGTGAGTTCACGCCGGCCGAGCGCGAGCTCTTCCACTACCTCGCGGGCTCGTCCGCGGTGTCGGTGGAGAACGTCGGGCTGCACCAGACCGTGCGGCGGCAGGCCGTGACCGACGAGCTCACCGGGCTGTCCAACCGGCGCCGCTTCCAGGACGCGCTGGCGGCGGAGATCGAGCGCTCGCGGCGCTTCGGCAACCCGATCGGCCTGGTCATGCTCGACATCGACGACTTCAAGAAGGTCAACGACAGCTACGGCCATCAGGTCGGCGACCTCGTGCTCAAGGAGGTCGCCCACATCCTCGAGGATCTCTCGCGCGAGATCGACCTCCCGGCGCGCTACGGCGGCGAGGAGCTCGCGGTCGTCCTGCCGGGCACCGACCTGGAGGGCGCCTACAACCTCGCCGAGCGCGTCCGCCTGGGCATCGAGGCCCTCCGGCTCCCTGTCGTGGACGAGGGGGGGACGCCGCTGCGGGTCACGGCGAGCTTCGGCGCGGCCACCGTCCCGGGCTCCGGGATCGACGCGCGGGCGCTCATCGAGGCGGCCGACTCGGCCCTCTACGAGGCCAAGCGCAGCGGCAAGAACCGCACCATCCGCGCGCACGAGGTCTCGTCGGCGTAGGACCCCGGCGAGGGGTAAGGTGTCCGCGGATGGGACTGCTGGACGACGCGATCAGAGAGCACCTCGAGCTCAAGCGCCGCCACGGGGCCGACCCCGGCGAGGTCGCCGAGCAGGAGCACGAGGCACTCGGCCCGGTGCGGCGCGCCGACGCCTCCGGCGCGTCCGCGACCGACACCGCGGAGGCGCCCGGCACCCTGTCGGCCGAGCACGAGGAGCTGCTCGCGCCCGACGACGCGTGGGAGCCGGAGGACGAGCACGAGGCCGCGGCGCCCGCGCCCGCCGAGCCCCCTCGCCGGCTCAGCGACGAGCCCGGTCAGGACACCGTCTCGTTCTCGCTCGCCGACCTGGAGGCCGAGGAGGCGGACGCCGGCGAGCCGGACGCGGAGGGCGCTCCCACCGGTCCGGTGGACGGGCCGGACGAGCCCCCCGAGGGGCGCCGGCGCCAGACCGCCGAGCCGCTCCCGGCCCCCGACGTGGTGCCCGCGGACGAGGAGCCCGCGGAGGAGGACGTGCTCGAGGAGACGCCGGAGTTCCTCCAGGAGACGCCCGAGCACGATCGCCTCTGGTTCGAGCAGAAGCCCCCTCGGGACTTCGACTTTTGAGTCGCCCGCTCACCTGGCTGGACGTCTTCACGTCCACGCCGTTGCGCGGCAACGGGCTGGCGGTCGTCCACGCCGCCGATCCGGTCGACGACGCCACGATGCTCGCCTTCGCGCGCGAGACCCAGCTCAGCGAGACGACCTTCGTCCAGTCGCCGCGCGCCGACGGCGCCGACTACGTCAACCGGATCTGGACCACGGAGGGCGAGATCCCCTTCGCCGGGCATCCGTCGCTGGGCACCGCGGTCGCCGTGGCCCATCTCGACGGGCGCCGCACGGCCAGCTACCTGCAGGAGACCCGCGCCGGCCTGCAGCCCGTGGAGGTCGAGCTCGACGGCCATCAGGCGCGCGCCTCGATGCTGCAGGGCCCCGCCGAGCACGGCGCGGAGGCCGACCCGGCGACCGTCGCCGCCGCCGCGGGTCTCGCGCTCGGCGACCTGCACCCGGAGCTGCCGCCGCAGGTCGTCACGACCGGTCAGCCGCACCTGATGGCCCCGGTGCGCGACGTGTCGGTGCTCGACGCCGTCCGGCCCGCGTTCGCGCGCTTCCGGCCGCTCATGCACCTGGCCGGCGCGATGGTCCTCTACCTCGCCGCGATCGAGTCCGGCGGCCGCGTGGCCGCCCGCGGCTTCTTCGTCGCGGATGGCGGCGTGCGCGAGGACCCGGCGACCGGCTCGGCGGCCGGCCCGCTGTGCGCCTACCTGCACGCCCGCACCGGCGCGGACCGCGTCACGATCGACCAGGGGGTCGCCATGGGGCGCCCGAGCCGCCTGCACACGGCCGTCGAGGGTGACCGCATCAGGGTGGGCGGGGACGTCGTCGTGGTGAGCACCGGGACCCTGCTCGTCTGATCGTCCACCGGCCTGCGAACCGCCTTCAGCGGGGGTCTCGCAGGGCCGACCATCGGAGGGACACACCCCCTCGCCGGTCGTTGGGGAACCGCCGGTGCAGGGTCTCCGTTCGTCACGGAGGGCTAGGACGCAAGTCCGTGCGCCCCGCTCATCAGAGCGGGGCGCATTTGCGTCCGGGGTACGGTCCGCGGCATGGACGCCGCCGACCATCTCGACCTCGTCGTCACCGATCTCGAGCGCTCGCCGGCCTTCCACCGCGGCCTGCTCGGCCCGCTGGGCCACGTGCGCGAGAGCCCGATCGAAGGCGGATCGCCGAGCTGGAGACGCGCCTGGCCGCGCTCGAGCGCCCCGGCGGCGCCTGACGCGCCGCCGCTACACTCGCGCGCAGCGGGGCCATAGCTCAGCTGGGAGAGCGCCTGCTTTGCAAGCAGGAGGTCGCCGGTTCGATCCCGGCTGGCTCCATGGGGGTTCGCGGGGTTCGGCGGCCATGTTCGAGGCCTAGACTGCTGCTGGTGCCGTTCTATGCGCCGCAAGAGGACCGGCTTCCGAGCATCTCGGGACCGCGCGAGGTCCGCTACCGGGCGCGCTCGAACCGGCTTGCCGCGGGGACGCTCGCCTGCCCGCGCTGCGACGCGCCGGTCGCGCCGGCTCGCCCGCTGTCGCCGGCGGAGTGGATCGCGTGCCCGTTCTGCGGGCATACGGGGGCCGTGCGCGCGTTCCTGTCGCTCGCCCCGCCCACGCGCCCGGCGCGCGTGGTGGTGCGCGTCTACGAAACCCGGCGAACGCCGGTGGGCGCGGGGCGCGGCGCCGGCGGCCTGGGCGGTCGGCCGCCCGGCGGGTCGTCCTGGTCGTACGCGCTCGGCGCCACGCCGTCGCGCCCTCGCTTCCGTCGCGCCCCCCGCTAGCCGTCTTCCACGGCGTCGCCGAGGGCGCGCAGCGCCGCCTCGACGCTCGGGGCCGTGGGGAGGGAGGTGAGCACGCCCGCCAGTCCGAGCGTCGCGGCGACCGGCGTATCGGCGGCGACGACGATCCAGAGGCGCTGCGCACGCTCGTGCAGGCGGGTGTGCAGCCGGTAGAGGACATGGATCGCGGCGCTGTCGAGGTAGGTCACGCCGGTGAGATCGACCACGAGCGCGCGGGCGTCGTTCGACAGGTCGCGCCGGATGGCCTCGCCGACGCCCCGGGCGTTCGAGAGGTCGAGCTCGCCCTCCAGATGGGCTACGACGACGTCGCGCGCCGTCTCGAGGCGCAGGTCGGCGCTCTCCATGCTCAGCTCCCCAGCCTGCGCCGCAGGCGGACGGTGCTGCCGTCCTCCGACCGCTCGACGTCGACCTCGTCCATGACGTCGTGCATGAGCGCCAGGCCGCGCCCCCGGTGCCGGCCGCGCGGGGCGCGCCAGGCCCCGCGGTCGGCCACCGTGACGGTCACGGTGCCGTCCTCGTGGCTTGCCGAGAGCGCGAACGAGGCCGGCCCGGGGGAGTGGGCGTGCTCCACGGCGTTGGTGCACGCCTCGGCGGTCGCCAGCGTGATGGCGAAGGCGTCGTCGGGACCGGGGTCCCACTGCGCCAGCCAGCGGCGCAGCGCGCGCCGCACGGGCGCGAGCACCGCCGGATCGGCCGGAAGCTGGAGCTCGAGCCGCGTCGGCTGCCGCGGGATCCGCACGGCGAGGATGGCGATGTCGTCCGCCGTGCCGGCGGTGCCGACGAGGCGTTCGACGAGCTCGTGGGTCAGGTCCTCGATCGACGAGCCCGCGAGCTCGTCGGCGGTTGCCGTCAGCCGCTCCAGGCCGACGTCGAGCGACTCCCCACGCCGCTCGACGAGCCCGTCGGTGTAGAGGACGATCGCGTCGTCCGGGCCCAGCGCGACCTCCGTCTCGGGGAACCGGGCGTAGGGCACGACGCCGAGCGGCGGCGCCGGCGTGACGTCCAACGTGCGTGTCCGGCCGGCCGCGATCAGCAGCGGCGGAGGATGGCCGGCCCAGGCGAAGCGCATCGACGCGGCGTCGAGATCGACGACGCCGTAGCCGGCCGTCGCCATGCCCTCGCCCTGCAGCGAGTGCAGCAGCCGGTCGACGCGGCCGAGCACCTCCGCGGGGGAGTGGTGCTCGAGCGCATAGGCCCGCATGCCGGTGCGCAGCTCGCCCATCAGCGTCGCAGCGCGCACGCCGTGTCCGGCGACGTCGCCGATGGTGAGCCCGATCCGCCCATCGGCGAGCTCGATGACGTCGTACCAGTCGCCGCCGACGAGGTCGCGGGAGGGCAGGTAGCGCGCGAAGAGCTCGGCGCCCAGAAGCTGAGGCAGCCGGCCGGGCAGCAGGCTGCGCTGCAGCGCGACCGCCCCGCGGTGCTCGTGCTCGAGCGCCTCCAGCACCTGCGCGCGCTCGATCGCCGGCGCCACGCGGACCGCCGCGATCTCGAGCAGCGCGGCGGCCTGCTCGTCGAACACGCGCGGGACCAGGCTTCCGACGTGCAGGACGCCGACGAGCCGGCCCTCCGCGATGAGCGGCACGCCCAGCATCGAGCAGATGCCCTTCTGCCGCAGGATCGGGTTGACGACGTCGGCTCGGCTGAGGTCGCGGATGGCGACCGGGGCGCGGTGGGCGGCGATCCTTCCCGCGAACCCCCGGCCCACCGGAACCCGCACGCCCTGCTCGACCTCCTCCTCGATCCCCTTGGCCGCGGTGGCGCGCAGGTGGGTCCCCTCGGGCTCGAGCAGCAGCACGGCCACCGTGTCGACATCCAGGATCTCCCGCACGCGGCGCAGGAGCTCGTCGAGCAGCGGCTCGAGGCTGAGCTCGGACAGCCCGGGGTCGCTCAGCCGGTACAGGGCCGCGAGCTGGCCGGAGGGCGGCGCGACCTCCGCGACGCCCCGGGGGTGGAGCAGGACCTGACCGGCGCCCGGGCCCGGCGCGTCCTGTGCGCCGGTCACGCCGGCGCCGTCCTGCGGCGCGGCGGTGGGGTATGCGGTGCGTTCGGGGTCATCGGTCGCGCCGGGGGCGGCGGTGCGGACCGAACCCAGGCTACGCGTTTCCCGGGACGGCCGGCCGGGACGCCTCGCCCGGCCGGCGGTTCGCGGGGCGCCCCGTTCAGCGCCGCGCGTGCCCGGCGCGCCTGTCGGCGGACCGCTTGTGCGCCGCCCGCTTGTGGGCGGACTGCTTGAAGTAGAACTTCTTGGCCAGGGCCGGGTACCGGCGCACCAGGCGCGTCTTCTGCTGGTCGAAGGCCCGCCGCGTGGCCGCGGTCTGTCCTTGGGCGTGGCCGAGGTCCATCACCCAGTAGAAGAAGTACTCCGCCTGAGTGACGATCTGGTCCTTGTAGGGGGGGAAGTACGGGACGTGCCCCGCGCCCGCCAGAGGCTCGAGGAAGCCCGCCACCCCGTTGTCCAGCATCTTGATGCTGGTGTCCACCGACCACTTGAACGGCACGATCGGATCCTTGTCACCGTGGATCAGGACTCCGGGGGCGTCGCCCGGGGAGACGAACAGGCCGTCAGGCACGCCGCCCGAGATCGAGTAGAAGCCGCTGACCTTGTCGGAGATGGCCGGGTCGCCCTCCGCCGCCGGGTTCTCGGAGAAGATGCCGACGCCGGTGGCCGTGATGGCGCCGGCCGACTCCCCGCCGATGCCGATGCGCGTCGGGTCGATCCCGTAGGTCGCGGCGTTGGCCCGCAGGAAGCGGACGGCGCCCTGCGCGTCGGCGATCGCGCCCAGCGCCGCCGTCGTGCACGCCGCGGACACACCGTTGGCGCCGGTGCAGCCCGATGGCGCGAGCAGCCGGTAGTTGATCGAGACCGTGACGTAGCCGAGCTGCGCGAACGTGTTGGCCAGGTCGGCGGACGGCCCCGCGCTCTTGTCGCCGCCGGAGAAGCCGCCGCCGTGGACCCAGATGACGGCGGGACGCGACGTGTTCGTGTCGCCGGTCGGCTGGTAGAGGTCGAGCTTCAGCGCGACGGGGTTGCCGTCGTTGTCGGGCGCCGTCCCGTACTGGATGTCGGTCGTCTTGGTGACGGCGGTGAAGACCTGGTCGCGGTAGCGGATCGTTCCCGCGCCCTCGGGGCGGGGGACCGTGCAGCCCGCGAGCACCGCGAGCGCCAGCAGCGCGGCGAGCAGCCCGCCGAGCTTGGGGATCCGGCTTCCGTGCTGGCCGCGGCGGGCGGCGCCGGGCTCTCGTAGACCCATCATGCAGGCTCCTTGCGGGCGTGGTGTGCACCACGTGGCCGGCGCCCGTACCGTGCCGCGAGGCCCCCAGAGGCGAGGAACCTAACCGCTGGTCAGCGCGATTGCCACTCCGAGCGGGGACGGGCCTGTCCGCGTCGCGCGCGGCCCGC
>JAICJK010000308.1 GCA_025928415.1 Solirubrobacteraceae bacterium
CGGCGGCGTGGGCCTCGGCCTGACGCCAGTGGGCGACGGCCGTGCTGTACGGGCGCTCCAGGACGGCCCAGGCGTCTGCGGCGGCCGCCCAGCGGGCCGGGTCGTCGGCGCCGGCGGCGCGGGCGCGGTCGGCCTGGGCGGTCAGCAGGTAGGCGCCCTCCACCGGGCGCGGGCCCTCGGCCGCGATCGCGACGCGCTCCAGCAGCAGGTCGGCCTGCACGACGGCCCGCCGCTCGGCCTCCGCGTCGCCGAGGTCGCGCGCCTGCTGCGCAGCGTCGGCCTCGACCCGGACGCCGGCCATTGCGACGCGGGCGATGCGCTGGGCGTCGTCGGTGCAGAACTCGATCCGGTCGAGGGCCTCCTCGACCGCGGCGCGGGCCGCGGTGAGGTCGCCCGCGCGGCGCTCGTGCTCGGCGAGCAGGGCGCCCAGGACCCCGAGGAACTGCGGCTCGCGCGACCCCTCGGCCGCGGTGTGCGCGGCCTCGAGCGCCTCGCCGGCCGCGACGTGGTCGCCGCGCCCCAGCGCGAGCTCGGCGTGGCGCAGCAGCAGGTTGAGCAGGATCGTGCCCTGGTGGCGGCGGCCGACCTCGGGCAGCGCGGCGGCGCGCGTCCAGTCGCCGACCTCGTAGGCCAGCTCGCTGATCGCGGCCTCGAGCCACATCTCCTCGCGGCGGCCGAGGCGCTCGGCCACGCGCCGGCCCTCGAGGGCGACCTCGAGCGCCTCGGGGGTCCGGCCCGCCAGGTGCAGGACGTCGGCGAGGTTCGTGTACCCGCTGCAGACCTCCTGCGGGCGCCCGAGCTCGCGGGCGATGGCGACCGCCTCGCGCAGCGACGCCACGCCGGCGTCGATGTCGCCGAGCCCCTGCTGGGCGACGCCCAGCGCGTTGACCGCGCGGCCCTCGGACGGTCGCGCGCCGGTCGCGCGCGCCTCGTCGATCGCCGCGCGCGCGACGCCGACGACGCTGCGGTAGCGGCCCATCAGCATCAGCGACTTGGCCTTGGTGGCCAGCAGCCAGGCCCGCTCGGGGCTCGGCCCGCCGGTCTCGGGCAGCAGCGCCAGCGAGCGGTCGAGGGTCGCCAGCGCGTCGTCCTGCCGGTTGAGGCTCCATTCGGCGCGGTGCAGGCGCTCGAGCAGCCCCGCGGTGAGCACGGGGTCCTGCTCCGGGTCGACCAGGGACAGCGCCTTGCGCAGCAGCGTCTCCTGCCGGGCGGCGTCGCCCTCCATGTCGTGGGCGTTCGCGGCGCGCGCCAGGACGTCGACCTGGCTCTGCCCGGCCAGGTCGGCGGCCGTGGGGACGTGCGCCCACAGGTCGAGGGCGCGCTCGTAGAGCGCCGCGGCCTCGCCGAAGGCGTGGATGTCCTCCGCCGCCCGCGCGGCGCGCACGCTCGCGGCCAGCGCGGCGGGCTGGTCGCCGGCCTGGGAGTAGTGGTGCGCGATCGCGGCGGCGATCCGCGGGTCGTCCGCCAGGCCGCGTGCCTCGATCGTCCGCGCGAGCGCCAGGTGCAGCTCGCCGCGCTCGCCCGGCAGCAGGTCGTCCTCCACGACCTCGCGCAGCAGCGCATGGCGGAACTGATAGCCGTCGTCGTCGTCGGCCACGAGGATGTGGCCGGCGACCGCCTCCCGCAGGGCTTCGCGCAGCTCGCGCGGCTCGGCCTCGCTGGCGGCGGCGAGCGTGGGATGGCTCAGGCGGCGCCCGACCGCTACGAGGCGCAGGACCTCCTGGGCCGTGGCCGGAAGACGCTCGATCCGCAGCATCAGCGCGTCGCGGAGCGTCGGAGGCAGTCCGCCGCGCCCGTCGAGCCCGGTCGCCAGGAGCTCCTCGGTGAACAGCGGGTTGCCCTCGCTGCGCGCGTACAGGCGGTGCACGAGCATGTCGCCGGGCGGGGAGCCGAGGATGTCCCCGAGCTGCTCGGCGAGCTCCTCGGGCGTCAGTGGCGCCAGCTCGACGCGGCGGGCGTGGACGTCGCGTTCGAGCTCGGCCAGCAGCGGGCGCAGCGGATGGCGGCGGTGCAGCTCGTCGGGGCGGTAGCTGCCGACCACGAGGATCTGCTCGCGGCACAGGCTGGCGGCCAGGAAGGCGAGGAACGCGCGCGTGGAGCGGTCGGCCCAGTGCAGGTCCTCGATCGACAGCAGGACCGCCTGGTCGGCGGACAGCGCCGTGAGCAGGGCGAGCAGCGCCTCGAAGACGCGCGCCTGCGCCCGCTCGTCCTGGCCGGCTGCGGGGATCCCGGCGTCCGGGCCGGCCAGGCCGGGGAGGAGCGCGGCGAGGTCGGCGCGGACGGGGCCGGGCAGCGCGGCCAGGACGGGGTCGCCGTCCCGCGCCAGCGGGCGCAGGGCGGCGACGAGCGGGGCGTAGGGCAGCTCGCCCTCGCCCAGCTCGACGCAGTCGCCGGAGAGCACCCGGGCACCGTGCCGCGTGGCGGCCAGGCGCTCGAGCTCGCTGACGAGGCGGGTCTTGCCGACGCCGGACTCACCCGCGATGAACGCGAGCGACGGGCGCCCCTCGGCCGCGTCCGCCACCGCGGCCTCGAGCTCCGCGAGCTCCGCAGTCCGCCCGATGATCCGAGCGCTCGTCACGCGAGTCGCCATGCCCCCAGTATCGCGCCACGAGCGACGCGATGGGGGAGGGCCGGCGGCGTCGGGCGCCGCGGCGGATGTCGGCGCTGCGGGCGCCGGCGAGATGGATGGCGAGATCGGAGTGCATGCGGTGCTCCTGGGGACGTGGGGCATGGGGTGACGTGATCATGCGCCCGCTCCGGCTCTCGCACATCGGGCAGATGGAGCCACTTCGCCGGGGCGACCCCTTACGGCATCGCAGGGCGGCCTTACGCGCCTGGGGCGGCTAGATTCCGGCGCCGATGGCGCCCGAGGTCCTCACGCTGCGGCAGCTCAACCGCGCCACGCTGGCCCGCCAGGGGCTGCTGGCGCGCGAGCCGCTGGGAGCCGCCGCGGCGGTCGACCGGTTCGGTGGCCTGCAGGCGCAGGACCCCAAGCCGCCGTTCACCGGCCTGTGGAGCCGCGTGGAGGGCTTCCGGCGCGAGGACCTGCACGCTGCGCTGCACGCCCGCGAGGTCGTCCGGGGCACGGCGATGCGCGGGACGCTGCACCTCGTGGGGGCGGCGGACTACCTCGGCTTTCGCTCGGCGCTGCAGCCGGTCCTGACCGCGGGGATGCGCGCGCTGGGCGACCGCGCCGCGGGGCTCGACCTCGACGTCGTGCTGCCCGTCGCCCGCGCACTGCTCGAGGAGCGGCCGCGGACGTTCAACGAGCTGCGCGCCGACCTGGTCCAGCGCTTCCCGGCGGTCCACGAGCGCGCGCTGGGCTTCGCGGTGCGGATGCAGCTTCCGCTGGTGATGGTGCCCACCGAGCACCCGTGGGGCTTCCCGTCGGTCGCCGACTTCGCGCTGGCCGAGCTGTGGCTCGGGGCGCCCCTGCCGCCGGACCCCGGCCCGGAGGCCCTGATCCGCCGCTGCCTGGCGGCCTTCGGCCCCTGCACGGTGGCCGACGTCCAGGCGTGGAGCGGCCTCGGAGGCCTCCGCGGCGCCTTCGCTGCGCTGCGCGGCGAGCTGCTCGTCCTGGCCGACGAGCGCGGCCGCGAGCTGTTCGACCTCCCCGACGCGCCGCGCCCCGAGGCGGACGTCCCCGCGCCGGCACGACTCCTGCCCGAGTTCGACTCCCTCGTGCTGGCCCACGCCGACCGCACGCGGGTGCTCGCCGACGAGCACAAGGGCCGCGTCGTGACGAAGAACCTGCGGGTCAAGGCCACGTTCCTGTGGGACGGGATGGTCGCCGGGACGTGGGCGGTGGCGAAGGCGCGTGGCACCGCGACGCTGCGCCTGGAGCCGTTCGGCAAGCTGCCGCGCGGCGCCGCCAGGGCGCTGACGGCCGAGGCCGAGGCGCTGCTCGCGTTCGCCGAACCGGACGCGTCGGGGCGCGCGGTCGAGGTCGGCGCCCCCGCCTGACGCGCCGCGGCCCGCGGCCCGCGGTCAGCCCCGCGGCCGGCCGTGCCCCCCGCCGCCGGGGGTCTCGATCCGCAGCCGCCCGCCG
>JAICJK010000570.1 GCA_025928415.1 Solirubrobacteraceae bacterium
GGCGTAGGCGTACTCGCCGGCGAGGTGCATCGCCTCGACGTAGCTGCGCCCCAGCTCGGAGTCCACGGGGAAGAGCACCGGCGGGCCGTCCATCTCGCCCTCGCGCGCCCGGCCGTCGAACGGCAGCCCCTGCGCGAGCGCGAGGAACCCGCTGGCCGTCTTGTGCCCGAACCCGCGCGACCCGAAGTGCACGCCGACCCACACCCAGCCGTCCTCGTCCGCGAACAGGTCGACATAGTGGTTGCCGGCGCCCACGGTCCCGAGCTGCTTGGCGGCCAGGTCATGGAGCTTGCGCTGCGGCGCGAACTCCGCCCCCTTGATCGCGTCCAGCACCGGATGGTCCACCGGCTCGTCGTTGATGCGCCCGACCCCGAAGCTGATCCGGGCGAAGATCGCGTCCATGATCCTGCCGAGGTCGCCCTGGATCTCCTCGGCCTTCACGTTCGTCCGCGCCGCCTTGTTGCCGCACGCGATGTCGAAGCCGACGCCGGACGGGGAGATGTGGTCCGGGTAGGCCACGGCGCCGCCGATCGGCTGGGAGTAGCCGACGTGGCCGTCGGCGCACAAGGCGCCGCGCAGGGCGTCGCCGGCCTCCGCGCAGCGGCGCAGCTGGGCGACGGCGCGGTCGTCGACGTCGCCGTAGACCGTGAGCGGGATCTCGGCCATGACCGCGAGCATAAGCGCCGGGCGGACGCCGGGTGCGGGACGCGCGAGTTCGAGTCCCATAGGGTCCCCGCCATGACGACCGCGCCGGTGACCGAGCTCGAGCTGCCGGACTTCAACTACCTCGACCCGGAGCTGCGCGGCCCGCGCTTCCATCAGGAGCTGCGCGAGCTGCGGGAGACCGGCTGGCTGGCCGCGATGCCGCTCGGGTTCGTCGTGCTCGACCACGAGGGCGGCGAGTTCTTCCTGCGCAGCCGCAGCTTCACGTTCCCCGGGATGCAGATCGCCGAGATCTTCGGGATCGACGACGGCCCGCTCTACGAGGAGATCCGCCGCAACATCCTGCACATCGACGGCGACCCGCACCGTCGGCTGCGCGGGCTGGTGAACCCCGCCTTCACGCCGCGGGCGGCCGAGGGCTGGCGGCCGACGATGCGCGCGATCATCGGCGCCCTGTTCGCGCGCATCGCGGACGCGGGCGAGACCGACGCCGTCGCGAGCCTGTGCAAGCCCTACCCCTCGCAGGTGATCGCCACGATCATGGGCGCGCCGCCCGAGGACGCCGACCGCCTGTGGGACTGGTCGACCTGGATCCAGCGCCAGTTCGGCATGGACGTGGCCAACGAGCGCCCGCGGATCGAGCAGGCCGTGACCGAGTTCTACGCCTACGCGGACGCGCTGCTGGAGCGCCGCCGCGCCGAGCCGGGCGAGGACCTCATCTCCAGCCTGCTCCAGCAGCCCTACGAGGACGACGCCGAGTTGCTGAACCTCGTGCTCAACGTGCTGGTGGGCGGCGTGGACACCACCCAGAGCCAGCTCGCGCACGGCCTGCGGCTGCTGGCCGAGCACCCCGCGCAGTGGGCCGCGCTCGCCGCCGACCCCGACAACCTCGCCGCCCAAGCCGTCGACGAGATCGTCCGCTACGAGCCGATCACGCCGTTCACCGCCCGGATCGCGCTCGAGGACGTCACCTACCGCGACGTGCTGTTCCCGCAGGACACGATCGTGCTCGTCTGCGCCCACACCGGCAACCGCGACCCCGAGATCTACGAGGACCCGGACGTCTTCGACATCGCCAAGGCCCGCAAGGCCCGGCCGCTGACCTTCGGCGCCGGCCCGCACTACTGCCTGGGCGTCAACCTCGCCCGCGCCGAGATGCAGGAGGCGCTCAAGCACCTCGCCCCGCGGATGCCGGGCCTCGAGCTCGCCGGCGAGCCCGCCTACGGCTCGATCGACGGCATCTACGGCCTCGACGCGCTCCCGCTGCGCTGGCGCGCCTGATGGCGTTCCGCGTCGAGGTTCCGCAGGCCGTGCTCGACGACCTGCGGCGCCGGCTGGACGCGGCGCGCTGGCCCGAGGCCTACGCGCTCGA
>JAICJK010000541.1 GCA_025928415.1 Solirubrobacteraceae bacterium
ATGCGCGGGTGTCCGTTGCCGGACCCTCCGCCGCAGGATCGTCAGGTGGCCCGCAGCCGGGCGGTCGCGTCGCGATCGACGCTTCCGTCGTCCCGCAGGACGACGCCGTACACGTCGCGCGCGCGGGCAGCCGTGATCCAGCCTTCGACCAGGTCGCGGCGGACCTTGCCGGGGTCGCGCTCCCTGGGCGCTCCGTACCCGCCGCCCGCGGCGGTGTAGGAGAGCACCGTCTCGCCGTCCTGGAGCGTCACCTCGCCGAGGCCGGGAAGCTCGTGCAGCGCGCCGTCGACGGCGCGGCGCAGCTGGCGCGACGGGCTGCCGGGCAGGCCGCCGCGCGCGCCCGAGGCCGCGTTGCGATGCCCGTCGCTGGCGTAGATGAGCCGCAGCTGCGTCCCCAGCGGCCCGTACTCGGCGTGCACCGACGGCGCGCCGCGATGGCGGCCGGCGCCTTCCGTGTCGGGCTCCAGCCGCTGGGAGCGGACGAGGATCGGGAAGCTGAGCTCGTCGACCTCGATGCTGTCGGTGAACAGCATGCCGCCGTTGCCCGCATGGCACAGCGTGAGCCAGCCGTCGTTGAGCGGCCCGCCCGCCCCGCCCGACAGCACCAGGAAGATCTGGTTGACGAACGGCCGGCCGGCGCGCGGGTCGTGGCCGGAGATCACCGCCGCCGCGGGCGCGCCGAACGGGCCCGGCTCGGCCATGCCGTGCCCCTCGGCGAGCTTGGACAGCGCCAGCTGCACGGCGCTCGTCACGCGGTCGGCCACGTTCGTCGTGGCCACCGACGCGCTGTGCGGGTGGTCCGGGATCCCGACGACGCAGCCCTGCCGCAGCTCGACGCGCACCCGGCGGAAGCTGCCGGCGTTCGTCGGCACCTCGCCGTCGAGGCTGTTGAACAGCCCGATCATCGCGGCGGTCCGCGCGCACGCCTCGCTGAGGTTCAGGCCGCACGGGTAGCAGTCGGGGTTGTCGCGCAGGTCGATGGCGACCGTGGCCTGCTCCGGGTCCACGTGCACCCGGGCCTGGACCGGGATCCCGTCCGGCGCCCCGGGGTAGGGGTCGTGGCGCGTGGCGGCCGAAGCCGATCCCGCAGGCAGCCGGCGGATCCCCTCGACCGCCATGCGCTCGGAGTAGTCGAAGTACTCCTCGGTGCGGGCGTCGAGCCGGTCGTAGCCCAGCTCGGCGCCGAGCGCGAGCAGCTCCCGCTCGCCGATCCGCGCGGAGCCGACCATCGCCAGGTAGTCGCCCCGCCACTGCTCGGGCACGCGGATCCGCACCTCGCACATGCGGATGATGTCGCCGATGTCCTCGTAGCCGCGCTGGACCTGGACCACCGGGAAGATGAGCGCGCCCTCGGCGTAGACGTCGGCCGCCGCGCCCATGTAGGTGGTCGGCAGCGCGTTGCCGCAGTCGGCCTGGTGGGCCTTGACGAGCACGGTGAACCGGTGCACGCCGCCGGCGTCGACGACGGGCACCAGCAGCGAGTGGTCGGCCGGATGCGAGTTGCCGTGGTAGGGCGAGTTGTGCAGGAACGCGTCGCCGGCCTCGAGCTGCGGGTGGAACCGCTGCATCGCCGCGGTCATGAGGTCCGGGCCGCTGAGGACGTGGATCGGCAGGCTGTCGGCCGCCATCAGCAGGCGGTTGTCGCGCGTCACGATCGCGCACGAGAAGTCGCGCGCGGTGTTGAGCACGCCCGAGCGGCCGGTCCGGTAGAGCGTGTTGCTCATCTTGCGCACGATCGCGCGCAGGCGGCTGGCGACGATGGCCAGTTCGACGGGGTCGGGGGCCCGGGCCTCCGGCGGGCCGGTGACGGTCATCGGCCCTCCCCCAGGCTCAGGGCGAGCGTGCCGTGGGCGGTGCGCCTGGCGCGCACGCCGGGGTCGACGACGACCGTCGTGAACGACGACTCGACGACCGCCGGCCCGGCGAACGCCGAGTCGTCGGGCAGCCGCTCGAAGTCCACGATCTCGGCGTCCGCCCACCCGCCGGCCTGGAACCACGCGCGGCGGGTCCTGTGCGACGGGCGCCGGCGATGCGCCGGCGCCACACGGCGATCGGCGCCGTCCCCGACGGCGACGCGCGCGCGGGCCCGCCAGGCGACGATCTCGACGCGCGACCCCGGGTCGCTGATGGCGAACAGCTGCTCGTGGGCTCGATGGAACGCC
>JAICJK010000363.1 GCA_025928415.1 Solirubrobacteraceae bacterium
ATCCCGGCCCCGTAGAGGCCTCCGGAGACCTTGGACACCGCGAGCACGTGGTAGCGGCCGGGCTCCTCGACCGGCACGGTGGCCTCGTAGACCGCGGCGAACGGGTCCTCCTCGCTCGCCGCGGTGCGGCTGCGGAACGGCGGGTCGGTGACCAGCAGGTCGGGCGGGGCGACGAACGGGCCGCGCGCCCTGGCGTCCTCGCCGCGCGCCACGTAGACGACGGTCGGCGCGTAGACGAAGCCGGTCTGCTGGTCGATCAGGCCGAAGGCCAGCCGCACGCGCGCGCCGGTCCGCAGCGACGCGGTCGCGGGCGCGAGCTGCGGGCCCGTGCCGTCCAGGGTGTCGGCGATCTCGCGCAGGCTGCGCCCGTCGGCCACCGGGAAGGACGTCGGATCGACCCGCGTGGCGGTCGCCAGCTCGCGGCGCAGCTGCGCCGAGGCCGGGCCGCGCGGCTCGGCGGGATCGGGGTCCTCGCCGCCCCCGCAGCCTCCCAGCAGGAGGGCGAAGGCGAGGGCGGAGAGCAGGGGCGCGCGCATCGAACGCCTCACCGTAGTGGGTCGCCCGCGTGCGGGTAGCCGCACCAGCGCTGGGGTGCAGCCTCCCGGAGCGCCCGCTGCGGCGCCTCGTCACAGGGGCACGTCATCCCCACCAACGAGGAGCCCGCCATGCCCCCCATCACCCGCAAGCTGACCGCCGCCGGACTGGCGCTCGCGATCGGCGCCGCCGCCGCCGCCGTCCCGGCCACGAGCCTCGCCAAGGCGACCGGTCCCGGCACCTACAAGGTCACCCACACCACCTACACGTTCCACAAGGGGCCCGCCAAGGGCTGGGACGGCACGCTGTTCAAGGGCGACCACATCAAGGTCAAGCGCCTCTCGCCGTCCGGCAAGTGGGTCCTCGGGCACGCCTACGGCCACGTCAACCGCGACGTCTGGGTCGACGCCTCCGCGCTGCGCAAGGGCCGGTAGGCACGGCGGGGCGCTACTGCCCGCTCGCCGACGGGATCCCGTTCGCCGGGGCCTGCGGCTGCGGGGTCGTGTACGGCTTGATCGGGCCGTCCGCGTCATCGGTGGTCATGGCCTGGCCCTGGAGCTCCAGCGACCCGTTCTTGATCGTCGCGATCTGCGTGCCGGTGAAGCCCGCGTGCGACTGCTTGCTGAAGCGGAACGGGACGAGGCCCGGGCCGGTCAGCCCGCCCTGCTCGACGGCATCGACGAGGCCCTGCCGCGTCGGGTTCTTGCCCGCCCGCTCGAGCACGTGCACGAACGTGTACGCCAGCGACATGCCGTAGAGCACGTTGCCGTCCCACGGCAGCTTCGGGATGTACTTGTCGTGGACGCCCTTGAACAGCTTGATCCAGCTGTTCGAGCTCGTCCCCGTCGGCGGCAGGTAGGCGTCGGAGATGATCCCGTTGATCAGCGCCGCGCCGGCCTTGCCCTTGGA
Source organism: Solirubrobacteraceae bacterium (assembly GCA_025928415.1). GTDB lineage: Bacteria > Actinomycetota > Thermoleophilia > Solirubrobacterales > Solirubrobacteraceae > Paraconexibacter. Next base: position 1,444 of record JAICJK010000363.1, read on the forward strand.
GAACGACTTCAGCAGCCCGGTGAGCGTCACCGGGTCGCTGCCCACGTTGCTCACCACGAGCGTCGGGTCGTAGCCCAGCTTGAGGCCGGCGAGCTTCACCAGCGCCGTGTAGGCCGGGATCGAGAACGAGGCGACCACCTGCGCGCCCGACGACTTGATCTTGGACATCTGCGGGCCGATGTCGGTGTTGCCGGGCTCGTACTTCTGCCGGGTGACGACCTGGCTCGCCGGGACGTACTTGTCCAGGCCCTTGGCGCCGTCGGCGCCGAAGTCGTCGTCCTGCAGGAAGTAGGCGATCTTCTTGCCCTTGAAGTGCTGGGCGATGTACTGCCCGAGGATCTTGCCCTCCACGTAGTAGTCGGGCTGCCAGCCGAACGTCCACGGATGCTGCTTGGGCTGGTCCCAGCACAGGCAGCCCGAGGCCACGAACAGGTCGGGCACGCGGGACGCGTTGAGGAAGTCGACGACCTTGGAGTGCGTCGGCGTCCCCAGGCCGGAGACCATCGCGAAGATCTTGTCCTGCAGCACGAGCTGCTTGGTGACGGTGACGGTGTTGGCCGGGTTGTAGCCGTCGTCGCGGGCGATGAACTTCAGCTTGCGCCCGTTGATCCCGCCCGCGGCGTTCACCGACTTGAAGTACGCCTCGATCGCCTGCGGGATCTCGCTGTAGCCCGGCGCGGCCGGCCCGGTGAGCGGGAAGTGCCCGCCGACGGTCACCAGCGTCTTGGTGACCCCGGGCGCCGACGCGCCGCCCGAGCTCTTCGAGCCCGAGTCGGAGCCACAGGCGGCGAGGGTGAGCCCCACCGCCCCGAGTGCGATGACCGCGGCGAGCGGCCGTGTGGACAACCTCATGTCACTCCTCCTCCTTCACGCGCGGCCGGGTGCCGCGCGAACGCTTGGACTGGCCCAGGGCGGCGGTCGCCCATCCCGTCACGCGGGCGACGGCGGCCTGCAGGCCCCCGGGCGCGACGAGCATGACCACGATCAGCACGAGCCCGTAGACGGCGAGCGAGAGGTTCGCCTGCACGTTGGTGGACAGCGAGAGGGACTTGCTGAGGTGATCCGACCAGGTGGGGATGAGCACCAGCGCAGCCGCGCCCCAGACCGCGCCCATCAGGCTGCCGAGGCCGCCGAGGATGACCCCGGTCAGCAGCGCGACCGACAGGGCGAGGGGGAACGCGCCCGGCGCGGCGAGCTGGGTGACGACGACGAACAGGCCACCCGCCAGCCCCGCGCACGCCGCGCTGACCACGAAGGCGAGGACCTGCGTGCGCGCGACGTGCAGCCCGGCGAGCTCCGCGGCGACCTCGCCGTCGCGGACCGCGCGGAACGATCGGCCGAAGCGGCTGCGGACGAGGTTCGCGAGCAGGACGTAGACGATCACCGCCGACAGGCAGGTGATCCACGCCTGCCAGCGCTCGAGCGGGAAGGTCGCGCCGAGGGAGGTGGGCGGGATCGGCGGCGAGACGCTGATGCCGTTCACCGCGCCGAGGAACCCGGGGAACTTCTGCGTGATCGCCGGCAGGCCGACCGCGAGGGCCAGCGTCGCGCCCGCCAGGTAGGGCCCGCGCAGCCGTGCGGCGGCCGCGCCGGCCAGCACCCCGGCCACGGCGGTGACGAGCGCCGAGGCGACCAGCACGAGCGCGAGCGGCCACGCCGGCCCGACCAGGAGCTTGGCCGCCGTGTAGGCCCCGATCGCCATCAGCGCGCCGTGCCCGAGCGAGATCTGCCCGTTCAGGCCGGTCAGCACGGTGAGGCCCGCGACGGCCACGAAGTAGTAGGCCATCGTCGCCAGGCGCAGGTTGTCGAACGCGCCGAGCTCCTCGGAGATCAGGTACAGCACGACGCCGGCGACCACGGCGATCGCCACGTGGCGCAGCAGCGTCTGGTCGAGCACGCGGCGCGGTGCGCTGCGGCGCACGGCGGGGGTCTCGACCTCCGTGGCCACCGTCAGACCCGCCTGGCCTGCGACGCGGCGAACAGGCCGTTGGGGCGCACCATGAGCACGGCCACGAGGATCACCAGCGCGCCGAGCGTCACCAGGCTCGACCCGGCGTAGCCCGAGACGTAGCTCAGCGCGAAGCCGACCGACAGCCCGCCGACCACGGCGCCGGCGGGGCTCTCCAGGCCGCCGAGCACGGCGGCGGTGAAGCCGAAGACGAGCACCGAGTCGAACGAGTTGGGCGACACGAACACGGCGGGCGCCACCAGCACCCCGGCCAGCGAGCCGG
>JAICJK010000278.1 GCA_025928415.1 Solirubrobacteraceae bacterium
CGCGGCGGCGCGGCGCCGGCGCGAGCGGCTGCGCTTGGACCTGCCGGTGCCGGGCGCCGACGGCTCGCCGCCGCCACCACCGCCGCCGTTCTCGCCGCCCGGGGACCCCGTCGCCTCGGCGACGGCCTCCAGCGCATCGGCCTGGGGCGCCGACCCGTCGGGCGCGCCCTTCTTGCGGCGCCGCCGGCCGCGCCGGCCGCGCCCCTTGGGGAAGTTGCGCAGCAGCTCGCGCGACAGCGCGCTCGGCTTGCGGGCCATGCGCGTGCGCGCCCCGCGGATGACCTCCATCGCCTCCGGCGTGTGGGCCACCGCCGCGGCCAGCAGCGCCGCGCTCAGGCGGCGGTCCTGCTTGCGCGAGGCGTGGACCAGGCGGCGGGCGTTGCGGGCGTGCGCGCCGCCGCTGGAGTTCACGAGCAGCCCGAGCAGGCGCTTGGTCTCCGGCCAGCGCTGGACGGCGTACTCCTCGTGGACCTCGCGCGTCATGTCGGCGAGGTCCCAGATCCACTGGGAGGCCTGGTCGCGGCGCCCGATGCGCTTCTCGGCCAGCGCCTGCAACAGGACCTTGACGCCCTCGCGCTTCTCGTCGCGCGACCACGTCCCGACGACGTCGACGGCGGCCACGAAGGCCTCCGGGTCCTTGGCCGCGGCGATCTCCTGCAGCGCGCGCAGGCGCAGCTGCGAGTTCTTGTTGCGCTCCAGCGCGGTCAGCAGGAAGCGCCGCTTGAGCTCTGAGGACCGGTCGAAGTGCAGCATCGCGCGGGCCCGCCGCCAGCCCGACGGCGCCACGCGCGCCCCGGCCAGCGCAGCCCACATGTGCTGCTCGCCCCAGTCCAGGAACTCGACGGCGATCCGCCACAGCTCGCGCTCGAAGACCTCGTGACGGCGCTCCTCCTCGTGGGCCACGGGGACCACGCGGCGCTCCACGCGCACCCGCCGGCCGCGGCCGCGGCGCACAGGGCCCACGACGATCGCGCCGCCGCGGTAGACGTCGCGGTCCAGCAGGGAGTGCAGGGTGACGACCGCATCGTCGTTCTTGGTCGCCGGGTGGACGAAGTCGACGACGACGCCGGCCTCCTTGCCCGGGTGGCGGCGCGTCACGCGCCCGACGCGCTGCTGGTAGATGCGCTTGGACGCAGTGGGCGCCAGGTGCATGCAGACCGTGGCGCGCGGGGAGTTCCAGCCCTCGGCCAGGAGCTGCGCGTTGACCAGGACGTCGATGTCGCCGCGCTCGTAGCGGGCCAGGATCTCGGCGAGCTCGCGCTTGGGCGTCTCGCCCGAGACGGCCTGCGCCTTGATGCCCTCGCCCCGGAACGCCTCGGCGACGTTGTAGGCGTGGCGCACGCCGGCGGCGTAGACGACCCCCGGAACCCCGTTGAAGCGGGTCTTGTAGAGGTCGGCGATCGCCAGGTTGAACGGGAGCTGGTCCAGCAGCTCGGCCAGCATCTCCTGGTCGAACTCGACGTCGACCTCGCCGCGGCGCAGCGGGACCTTGGCGATCGTCCGCACCCCGGCGCCCGGCGGCACCCGGATGCAGCGCAGCGGCGCGATCACCCCGCGGCGGGCGGCCTGCGCGAGGTCGAAGCGCGAGGTCTGCGTCGGGAACAGGTCGGTGACGTGGCGGGCGATGAGCGCGCCCGTGGCGGTCATGCCGATGAAGATCGGGCCGGTCCACTCGCGGATCGCCGCCGACGTCTTCTCGCCCAGGGCGGTGTGCGCCTCGTCGCAGATGACGATCGTGTACGCCGGGGAGATGCGCCCCGCGTTGCGCACGAACCACTGGTAGGTCTCGACGGTGACGGGCCCGTCGGCCGCCTCGACGCCGTCGCCGTCCAGCAGCGCCGGGGTGATCCGGTCGGCGTAGCCGCGCGTGCGCAGCTCGCCGTGGAACTGGTCGACGAGGTTGCGGCGGTGGGTCAGGATCAGGACGCCGCCGGTGCGCGAGGCGTCCACGAAGCCCATCGCCGCCACGGTCTTGCCGGCGCCGGTCGCATGCTCGAACCAGAAGCGCTTGGCGGCGTTCGGGTCGTCCGCCGCGCCCTCGGCGATGTCGTCGTCGACGCCGGGATCGAGGTCCTCGTCCTCGTAGCTGGCGGCCTCGTCCTCCTCGGGCTCCTCCTCCTCGTCCTCGTCCTCGTCGCCGGAGGCGGCGACGTCCTCGTCGTCGTCCTCGTCCTCCTCCTCGTCGGGCGCGACGCCCAGGCCGTCGTCCTCGGCGTCGTCGGCGTCGTCGTCGTCGAAGTCCGCCTCGGCCTCCGGCTCGTCCGGCTCGTCGGGCTCGTCGGGCTCCTCCTCGTCCTCCGCAGCCGCGCGGGCCGGCTCGGGCCGCGGCTCGGGAGACCCGTAGGCGGCCGCCTCGTCGACGGCGAGCACGGGCGCCGCGGAGGCGGGCTCCACGGCGTGGCCGTTGCCCTGCGCGGCGGCCAGCAGGGCCGCGAGCGTCCCCGAGAGCGCGTCGACCTGGTGGGGGTTGAGCAGCGTCCCGTCGGCGAGGCGGGGCTCGTCCCGGGCGAGCAGGCGCTCGAGGCCGAGCAGCAGCGAGTAGCGGCGGCGCCACTTCGTCGAGGGAGCGGTGCGGCCCTCCTCGATCTCCTTGAGCGCCCGGTCGAGCGCGCGCCGGCGCGCGGTGCCGGGGGCGAGCGCGACGGAAGCGTCCTCGCCCTCCTGGACGAAGACCTCGCGCGTGAAGCGCTCCGCCTGGCCTACGGCGGCGGGATCGGGAATGGGTGGGGCCTCGGCGGCCACCGACGTGGGCTCAGCCATGAGTCGGCTCGGAGTTGACGTGAGGGCTCGCAGGACATCGTGCGAGCCCGCGGATGCCGGGAGACCAGTCCGGTACGGCCGAGGGACCCCCTGACCTGCGCCCCTCCAGCCTCGTGGTCGGCACGGAGGATACCGCACGGCGGCGCGGACACGACGACCTGTCACCATCGTTGCCATGCGACGCGCCGTCATCGCCGTCGCGATCGTCGTCGTCGGCGCGGCCGTCGTGATCGGCTCGATCCAGGCCGGCGCCGGAGCGAAGAAGGACGCGGCGACCGCGACCGGGGCCACCGCCCCCACCCGCGCCGAGGCCGCCCGGCTGCTCGCCGGCTCGCCGCCGGCCCTGGCGGCGCTCCACGCCCAGGCCAACGCGCTGATCCCCGGCGCGACCGGCGCGCTGGAGTCCCGGCTGGCCGCCCTGAAGGGCCATCCGGTGGTGGTCAACAAGTGGGCGTCGTGGTGCGGCCCGTGCCGCGCCGAGTTCCCCGTGTTCCAGCGCGTCGGGGTGGACTACGGCAGGCGGGTGGCGTTCCTCGGGCTCAACGCGGGCGACAACCACGACAGCGCGCGGCGCTTCCTCGACCGCTTCCCGGTGAGCTACCCCAGCGTGGAGGACCCGCACGAGCGGGCCTCCGGCTCGCTGCACATCGGCGTCGTCTACCCGATCACGGTCTTCTACCGCGCCGACGGCAAGCGGTCCTACATCCACCAGGGGGGCTACGCCAGCCCCGCCAAGCTCGAGGCCGACGTGAAGCGCTACGCGCTGCGATGAGGGCGGGCGAGGTACGGGTCGACCCGCTGACCGGGCTGCGCGTGATCGTGGCCCCCGCGCGGGTGCAGCGCCCCGGCGCGCTCGCGCCGGTGAGCGCCCCGGGACCCGTCGAGGACGCCGAGGACCCGTTCGCCCCCGGGCACGAGGAGCAGACGCCGCCGACGCTGGCCCGGCGCCCGCCGGGCGACGGCCCCTGGCGCGTGCGGGCGTTCGCCAACCGGTACCCGGCGCTCGCGCCCGACGCGCCCGCGCCGACGGCCGAGGCGCAGCCGGACCTGTTCGGCGCCGTCGCGGCCCGCGGCGCCCACGAGGTCATCGTCAACGCGCCCGAGGCCGCCTCGTCGCTGGCCGAGCTGGCGCCCGCGCAGGTGCTCGAGGCCGTCGACCTGTGGCGCGAGCGGATGCGCGCCCACGCGGACGCCGCCTACGTCCACGTCCACGTCAACGAGCGCCTGGCGGGCGGCGCCTCGCTGCCGCACACCCACGCCCAGCTCTACGCGCTGGACTTCGTCCCCGCGCTCGTCGCCCGCGAGCGCGAGCGCTTCGGCGCCCACGCCGTCCGGACGATGGGCGGCAACCTGCTCGCCGACCTCGTGCAGGAGGAGGTCCGCCGGCGCGAGCGGATCGTCGCGATCGACGACGAGGCCGTGCTGATGGTGCCCTGGGCGGCCCGCGCGCCCTACGCCCTGCTGCTCGCGCCGCGGCGGCCGCGCCCGCGCTTCGAGGACGACGGCCCCTCCGGCGCCGCGTTGCTGCACGACGCGCTCAGCCG
>JAICJK010000624.1 GCA_025928415.1 Solirubrobacteraceae bacterium
GCGTCGTGCAGTCGATGACGCCGCGGCCGAAGTCGCGCGCGATGCCCGCCATCGCCTCCGCCTGGTCCGCGCTCAGCACGCCCTGGACGACCTTGGTCCGGAGCATGAAGTGCCCGTCGCGGCTGTTGTGCTGATAGAGGCCGTACCACTTCAGGAGGCCCACGTGGTCGTCGTCGAGCGTCTCCCAGCCCTCGCGCGCCGCCCGCAGCAGCTCGGGGAGGACGTCCAGCCCGTCGGTCTGCGCCTTGATGCGTTCGATCTTGCTCATGGACCCACTCGAAGCTACGCAGTCGGTCGCGTAAATACAAGTATTCGGGTCGGGATTTATATGTAACGTCGCCGGCTGTCTGAGCTTGCGAAGACGGCAAGGCGAAAGCCTTCTCCTGTATCAGGGCGCGAGGCGCGTGCTCATACGAGCGTTCATGCCCCAACGTCAAGGAGTGACGACCTTGCAGCTCCGCACCCTCGCGGCCGGCCTGACCGCCGCCGCCGCGCTCGCCCTGCCCGCCTCGGCCATGGCCGCGCCCAGCGCGGTGGACTCGCTCACCGGCCCCGCCCACATCGACGGCCACACCTACTCGGCGGCGCAGATGAAGCACCGCTACCGCGGCCAGAAGCTGTTCTTCGTGCTCGGCTCGCGCGAGGAGGGCCGCGGCGCGATCGCGGCGTTCCACACCAGCGCCGCCGCCAAGGCGTACGCCCGCGCCCATCACGAGATGGCGCCGGCCCGCTCCGCCCGCGTCGCCTACAACGGCGGCCAGACCGTCTTCTACCAGGACGCCTACCTGGAGGGGAACTCGATCGCCGCCAACAACAACAGCGGCATCGGCAACCTCGCCGACTACTGCATGATCAACAACATCTTCTGGTGCGGCGCGAGCTGGGACAACCAGATCTCCTCGGCCAAGACCGGCAACGACGGCGCCTACCTCTACAACCTGCCCTACCTGAACTCGTCCGGCGGCTGGACCTACGTCGCGGCCAACGACTCGGTCGAGCTGTGGCACTGGTTCAACGACGTCGCCTCGTCAGTGTGGGTCCCCTAGCCACAGCGACAGGCACATGAGGCCCCACAGCTGGCGGGAGAGGTCCTCCTCGCCGGCCACGTGACGGGCCAGCACGCGCTCCGCGGCCGGGGGGTCGAGCACCCCCTGGCCGCGCAGCCGTTCGGGGGAGAGGACCTCGCGTGCGAACGGCACGAGCGGCCCGCGCAGCCAGGCCGCGGCGGGGATGGAGAACCCGCGCTTGCGCCCGCGCGCGATCTCCCGCGGCAGCAGCGGCGCGACGGCCCGGCGCAGCAGTCGCTTCTTGGCCAGCCCGCGGACCTTCAGCGCCGTCGGGAGAGCCAGGGCCAGCTCGGCCACGTGCGCGTCCAGGAACGGGACGCGGGCCTCGAGCGAGTGGGCCATGCTCATGCGGTCGGTCTTCACCAGCAGGTCGTCGACCAGGTAGACGCCGAGGTCGACGTCCTGCAGGCGGGCCAGCGGCTCGGCGCCCGCGGTCTCCGCCCAGCGGGCGCGATACGCGGCCAGCGGGTCGGCGGCCTCGGCGCCCAGCAGCGCCCGGCGGTCCGCCGGCCCGAAGATCTCCTTGAAGCCGTGGTGGGCCTCCAGCGGCGGCAGATGGGCGGCGCGGGCGAAGCGCTTGAGCTTGTAGTCGAGCGGCACGCGGGCGTTGCCCGAGGGCAGGCGCTCGACCAGCGGCGAGAGCGCCCGGGCGGCCGGCCCGATCC
>JAICJK010000132.1 GCA_025928415.1 Solirubrobacteraceae bacterium
AGCATGAAGTTCTCGCTGAAGGCGTACATCAGCGAGAAGGTCAGCTGGTGGTGGTGGTACTTGCGGTAGACGGGGTCCTGCTGGAAGTAGGCCAGCGTGTCGTGCATCCAGCCCATGTTCCACTTGAAGCCGAAGCCCAGCCCGCCGACGTAGGTCGGCCGCGAGACGCCCGGCCAGGCCGTCGACTCCTCGGCCGCGGAGATCACGCCGGGCTCGCGCGCGTAGAGCACCTCGTTGGTCTCCTTGAGGAACGAGACCGCGTCGAGGTCCTCGTTGCCCCCGAACTGGTTGGGGATCCACTGGCCCTCCTCGCGCGAGTAGTCGAGGTAGAGCATCGAGGCGACGGCGTCGACGCGGATGCCGTCCGCATGGCCCTCGCGCGCCCAGAACAGCGCGCTGGCCAGCAGGAAGTTGCGCACCTCGTGGCGCCCGAAGTTGAACACGAGCGTCCCCCAGTCGGGGTGCGCGCCGCGGCGCGGGTCGTCGTGCTCGTAGAGCGCCGTGCCGTCGAAGCGCGCCAGCGCCCACGCGTCGCGCGGGAAGTGCGCCGGGACCCAGTCGAGGATCACGCCGAGGCCCGCGGCGTGCAGGCGGTCGACCATCGCCTTGAAGTCGTCGGGCGAGCCGTGCCGCGGGGTGGGCGCGAAGTACGAGGTCACCTGGTAGCCCCACGACCCGCTGAACGGGTGGGCCATCACCGGCAGCAGCTCGACGTGGGTGAAGCCCAGGTCGGTGCAGTAGTCCGCGAGCTGCTCGCCGAGCTCGGCGTAGGACAGCTCGCGGTCGGGGGCCCCGGGGTCGCGCCGCCAGGAGCCCAGGTGGACCTCGTAGACGCTGACCGGCTCGCGCAGCGGCTCGGACGCCGCGCGGCGCGCCAGCCACGCCTCGTCGCGCCACGCGTGGCGCGGGCGGTGGACGACCGACGCGGTCAGCGGCGGCAGCTCGGCCTCGAAGGCGTAGGGGTCGGCCTTGAGCACCAGGGCGCCGTCCTGGGCGCGGATCTCGTACTTGTAGCGGCTGCCCTCGGGCACGCCGGGGACGAACAGCTCCCAGATGCCCGACGAGCCCATCGACCGCATCGGGTGCAGGCGCCCGTCCCAGCCGTTGAAGTCCCCGACGACGCTGACCGAGCGGGCGGCGGGCGCCCAGACCGAGAAGGCGACCCCGGCCACGCCCGCGAGCTCGCGCACGTGCGCGCCCATCGCCTCGTAGAGCGCCTCGTGGCGGCCCTCGCCCGCCAGGTGCAGGTCCAGGTCGCCGAGCGTCGGCAGGAAGGCGTAGGGGTCGCGGACCGTGAACGTCGCGCCGTCCGGGTAGCCGACCTCCAGCTCGTAGGCCAGCGGCAGCTCCGCGCCGGGCAGCGTCGCCTCGAACACGCCGGCCGGATGCAGCGCCTGCGCCTCGACCGGCGCGCCGCCCGCGGGGTGCACCACGACCGCGCTCGCGTCCGGGCGATAGGCGCGCACCACGGCGCCGCCGTCCGGGCAGGGATGGGCGCCCAGCCACGCGTGGGGCTCGCGGTGGTCGCGCGCGACGATGCGCTCGAGGTCGGAGGAGATGGTGCTCATGTCGGCAGCGGGGCCTCCAGCAGGCGGGCGATGCCCGCGACCGGGATCCCGACCCAGTCCGGGCGGTTGTTGAGCTCGTAGCGCAGCTCGTAGACGGCCTTCTCGAGCTCGAAGATCGCCAGCAGCCGCTCGATCCCGGCCTGGCCGGAGGGCAGCAGCCCCGCGTCGACGGTGGCGAAGTAGCCCTCCAGGAAGGCGTCGCGGGCGTGCTGCTCCCAGTCCTCGGGGGCCGCGACGCCGTGCAGCAGCTCGCTCGCGCTCGCGGCGTAGGCGAACGAGCGCAGCATGCCGGCGACGTCGCGCAGGGGGGAGCGCTTGCGACGGCGCTCGCGCATCGAGCGCGCGGGCTCGCCCTCGAAGTCCAGCAGCACCCAGCGGCCCGCGGCGCGCAGCGTCTGGCCGAGGTGGAAGTCGCCGTGGTGGCGGATCAGCCGCCCGCCGACGCCCACGTGCGACATGAGCTGCAGCCGGTCGCGGATCTCCTCGCCGCGCCCGGCGATCGGCGCCAGCGCCTCGTCGTCCGGCGGCAGGTCGAAGAACAGCCGCTCGATCTCCTCGTCGATCGTCGCCGTGATCAGCGACAGCGACTCGTCGCCCGGGTCCTCCGGCGCGAAGTCGGGATCGGTCGTCGCCGAGCCGAGCACCCGGTGCAGCTCGCCGGTGACCGCGCCGAGCTCGCGCAGCTGGTCGAGCAGCTCGGCGTCCTCGCCGCCGTGCACCAGCGCGCCGACGACCAGCTCCCAGCCGTCCGTCGCGCCGGCGACGTACTCCTGGACGACGCCGAGGGTGGCGTCCATCAGCTCCCCGGCGTAGGCGTACCAGCCGGCGAGCGCCGCGATGTGATCGAACTCGTGCGCGGTGAGGAAGCGCAGCATCTCGAGCTCGGGGTTGTCTCCCGGCTCCAGGCGCCGGAAGACCTTCAGCACGAGGCGCTCGTCGAGGACCAGCGAGGTGTTCGACTGCTCCACGCCGACGGGCCGGACCTCGGGCTCGAGGCCGAGCGCCACCGCGCCCTGCACCCAGTTGAAGGCGATCGTGCCGCGTTCCCCCTCGACCGTCGCGCCCTGCTGCAGCAGGAACGTCAGCTCGCGCGCGAGCGCCGGCTCCTCCAGGGCGTCGTAGAGCGTCCAGCCGTGCGCGGAGGCGATCGCGCCCTCCTCCTCGTCGCCGGGGGCGGCGGCGCCGCGCCTCGCGCCGCGCTTGGGCGCCGGGTCCTCCCGGCCGGTGAGCAGGAGCTGGTAGAGCTCGTGCGTGCCGCCCGAGAAGCGGGCCTCGACGAGCGCGAGGGTGAGGGGAGGATCGCCGTCGCGCAGGTTCTGGACCTCGAGCAGGTTGACCGCCGAGAGCTCGCGCTGCTTGGAGGCGAACCAGCGCTGCTCGACGAGCCAGGCGGTCAGGTGGTTGGCGTCAATCGTCAGCATCGTCGGGCCGGAGGATGAACCAGTAGAAGCCGCGGGGCGCGAGCGTCAGGAGATAGGGCAGCTCGCCGATCCGGGGGAACCGCGTCCGCCCGAGCATCTCCTCCGGGTGCCGACCTTCCCATGCCCGCAGGTCGAGCTCGACGAACTGCGCCGAGCGGGCCAGGTTGTGGACGCACAGCACCACGTCCTCCTCGTAGCGCCGGACGTGGGCGAAGATCTTCGGGTTGGAGGGCTCCAGCGGCTCGTAGGTCCCGACGCCGAAGACCGGGTGCTCCTTGCGCAGCGAGATGAAGCGCCGCATCCAGCGCAGCAGCGAGGTCGGGGTGCGCAGCGCGGCCTCCACGTTGACCGCCTGGTAGCCGTAGACCGGGTCCATCTGCGCCGGCGCGTAGAGCTGTGCGAAGTCCGCCCGCGAGAACCCGCCGTTGCGATCGCTGCTCCACTGCATCGGCGTGCGCACGCCGTCGCGGTCGCCGAGGAACACGTTGTCGCCCATCGCGATCTCGTCGCCGTAGTAGAGGACCGGCGAGCCCGGCAGCGAGAACAGGATCGCGTGCATCAGCTCCATCTCGTCGCGCCCGTTGTCGAGCAGCGGCGCCAGCCGCCGGCGGATCCCCACGTTGATCTTCATCCGCGGGTCCTTGGCGTACTCGGTGTACATGTAGTCGCGCTCGTCGTCGGTGACCATCTCGAGCGTCAGCTCGTCGTGATTGCGCAGGAACAGGCCCCACTGGCACGACTCGGGGATGTCCGGGGTCCGCTCGAGGATCTCGTAGAGCGGCGTGGCCTCCTCGCGCCGGATCGCCATGAACATGCGCGGCATGACCGGGAAGTGGAAGGCCATGTGGCACTCGTCGCCGTCGCCGAAGTACTCGACGACGTCCTCGGGCCACTGGTTGGCCTCGGCGAGCAGGACCCTGTCGGGGTACTCGCGGTCGACGGTCGCGCGCACCTCCTTGAGGAAGGCGTGGGTCTCGGGGAGGTTCTCGCAGTTGGTGTCCTCGCGCTCGAACAGGTAGGGGACCGCGTCGAGGCGGAAGCCGTCCAGGCCGGCGTCCAGCCAGTGGCGCAGGTTGTCGAGCATCGCCTCGCGGACCGCGGGGTTGTCGAAGTTCAGGTCGGGCTGGTGGGAGAAGAAGCGGTGCCAGTAGTAGGCGCCGGCCACCGGGTCCCAGGTCCAGTTGGAGACCTCGGTGTCGGTGAAGATGATGCGCGCGCCGGCGTAGCGCTCGTCGGTGTCCGACCACACATACCAGTCGCGCTCCGGCGAGCCCGGCGGGGCGGTGCGCGCGCGCTGGAACCACGGGTGGTCGGACGAGGTGTGGTTCATCACGAGGTCGGCGATCACGCGCATCCCGCGCTCGTGGGCGGCCTCGATGCACGCCGCGGCGTCGTCCATCGTCCCGTAGTCGGGATGGACGCGCTTGTAGTCGGCGATGTCGTAGCCGCCGTCGCGCAGCGGCGAGTCGTACATCGGCAGCAGCCAGATGCAGTCGATGCCCAGCCACTGCAGGTAGTCGAGCTTCTCGGTCAGCCCCGCGAAGTCCCCGGACCCGTCGCCGTTGCCGTCGAAGAAGCCCCGCAGATGGATCTCGTAGAAGACGGACGTCTTGAACCACAGGGGGTCGTGCTCGAACCAGGGGCCCGAGTGGCCGGGCGGCGGGGGCGGGCTCATGCGAGGGTCAGGAGGTGCGCGGCGCCGGGCGCCAGGCCGACGTAGTTGCGACCGACGCGCCAGTCGAACGCGTCGCCGGTGAGCGCGTCGCGGACGTGGAAGGCGGGCGGAAGCCCGAGCTCGTGGGGGATCACGCAGACGCCCTCCTGGCTCCCGGCCGGGTCCACGTTGACGACGACCAGCACGATGTCCCCCGGCGCGCGCCTGGCGTAGGCCAGCAGCGCGTCGTTCTCGGTGGCCAGGAACCAGATGCCCTCCAGGCGCTGCAGCGCGGCGTGCTCCCGGCGCAGCGCGTTCAGGCGCCGCACCGTGCCGAGCAGCGGGCCGTCGAGGGCCCGGGCGCGGACCTGGTACTTCTCGGAGTCCAGGTACTCCTCGCTCCCGGGGCGCACCGCCTCGTGCTCGTAGTGCTCGAAGCCGGAGTAGATCCCGTAGCTCGGGCCGAGCGTGGCGGCGAGCACCAGCCGCGCGTGGAAGGCCGGCGGCCCGCCGTGCTGGAGGTACTCGGTGAGGATGTCCGGGGTGTTGACGAACAGGTTGGGGCGCAGGACGTCGCGCATGCCGAGCAGCTCGCCGACGTACTCGCGCAGCTCCCAGGCGCTGTTCTTCCAGGTGAAGTACGTGTAGGACTGCGAGAAGCCCAGCTTGCCGAGCGCCCGCATCATCGGCAGCCGGGTGAACGCCTCGGAGAGGAAGACGACCTCGGGGTCCTCGGCGCGGACCTCGGCGATCAGCCACTCCCAGAAGGCCAGCGGCTTGGTGTGCGGGTTGTCGACCCGGAAGACGCGCACGCCGCGGGCGACCCAGTGGCGCACGACCTCGAGCAGCGCCTCCCACAGCTCGCGCCACGCCTCGGTGTCCCAGTTGACGTTGTAGATGTCCTGGTACTTCTTGGGCGGGTTCTCCGCGTACTTCAGCGTCCCGTCGGGCCGGTGGTTGAACCACTCCGGGTGCTCGGTCAGCCACGGGTGGTCGGCCGAGCACTGGATGGCGAAGTCCAGCGCGACCTCCATGCCGTGCTCGCGGGCGGCCGCGACCAGCGCCGCGAAGTCCTCCTCGGTGCCGAGGTCCGGGTGGATGGCGGTGTGCCCGCCCTGCTCGCGGTTGCCGATCGCCCACGGGCTGCCGGGGTCCTGCGGGCCGGCGGTCAGCGCGTTGTTGGCGCCCTTGCGGTTCTTGACGCCGATCGGGTGGATCGGCGGCAGGTAGAGCACGTCGAAGCCCAGCTCGGCCAGCGCGGGGACCTGCTCGGCCACCCCGCGCAGCCCGCCCCACGACCGCGGGAACAGCTCGTACCAGGCGCCGAAGCGGGCCAGGGTGCGCTCGACGTCGACCTCGAGCGCGCGCTGCATCCGCGTGGCCCGCGAGCGGTCGGGGTGGCGCTCGGCGATCGCCGCCAGCTCGGGCGCGAGCAGCACGTCGACCTCCGGCGGGCCGTCGGTCGCCAGCGCGGCCTCGAGGCGCGTGCGGTCCTCGCCGCCGGCGCGCCCGGCGGCCTCGCGCAGCAGCACCGCGCCCTCCGACAGCTCGCCCGCGAGGTCCTCCTGGCCCGCCGCGACCTTGCGCTGGACCTCGTCGCGCCAGGACGCGAACCGGTCGGTCCACGCCTCCAGGGCCCAGGCCCAGCGCCCGCAGCGGTCCACCGGGAAGCTCCCGGCCCAGCCGTAGCCGCCGCGCTCGTGGTCGGTGGGGTGCAGCGGGGCCTCGCACCAGCGGCGGTCGCCGGGGCCGCGGTAGCGCACGACGGCGCGCAGGACGTCGTGGCCGTCGCCGAAGATGTCGGCGGCGACGGCGACGTCGTCGCCCACGCAGGCCTTGCTCGGGAAGCGCCCGCAGTCGATCAGCGGGGTGGGCGACTCGATCCGGATCCGCGGGGGCGGTTGGCTCGTCTTGGGGGCGGGCACGCTGGGCTCCTGCTTACCGTCCTTGCCCCCTTCCGAATCGCGGTGACGTGAAGCTCCCCAGATCCAGCGGCGTCCAGCTCCACCTGACCAGCCTGCCCGGCGGGCGGCTCGGCCCGGGCGCGCGGGCCTGGGTGGACTGGCTGGCGGAGGCGGGGCAGACGTGGTGGCAGGTGCTACCGCTGGGCCCGCCGGACCGGCACCGCTCGCCCTACAAGGCGCACTCCGCGTTCGCCGCCTGGGACGGCTTCCTGGAGGACCCGGGCGCCGCCGTCGCGCCCGAGGAGGAGGCCGCCTTCCGCGAGCGCCACGCCTTCTGGATCGACGGCTGGGAGGCCTTCGCCGG
>JAICJK010000469.1 GCA_025928415.1 Solirubrobacteraceae bacterium
ACTACCAGGCCTCGGCGGCGGGCTACTACGTCGTCCAGCGGGCCGCCGACGGCCGTGCCTTCTTCTACGCGCACTGCCAGAAGGGCAGCGTCGCGGTGGTCCCCGGCCAGGCCGTCGCCCAGGGCGCGCCGCTGTGCGCCGTCGGCCACACCGGCGACGCCACCGGCCCGCACCTGCACTTCGAGCTGTGGCCCACTGGCTGGCGCGACGTGAAGGGCACGCAGCCCGTCGACCCGATGGCGCTGCTCAGGTCCTGGGCTCAGCTGGGCTAGGAACCAGCAGCGCCGCGAAGCGCTGCAGCACCGCGGCGCGGTGCGCGCTGGCGCCCGGCGAGACCGCGGCGAAGCCGACGTAGCCGTGGATCATCCCCGGGCCGGGGACGTGCTGGACCTCGACGCCGGCGCGGTCGAGCTGCTCGGCCAGCGCGATGCCCTCGTCGCGCAGCGGGTCGTACTGGGCGGTGGCGACGATCGTGGGGGGCAGGCCGTGCAGGTCGGCGTGCAGCAGGTCGACGTGCGGGTCGGCACGGTCCTCCTCGCGCGGCGTGTACTGCTGCTGGAACCAGGCGACGTCCTGCTTGGTGAGGAAGTGCCCCTCGCCGTTCTCCTCGACGGAGGGCTGGCTGCTGGTCGGGTCGGCGGACGGGTAGAAGAGCAGCGCCGCGGCGAGCTCCGGGCCCCCGTCGTCGCGGGCGCGCAGCGCGCTGCCGATCGCCAGCGTCGCGCCCGCGCTGTCGCCCGCGACCGCGAGCGGGCGGCCCGGATGCAGCTCGGCGATCCACCGCAGCGCCGCGGCGCAGTCGTCCAGCGCAGCCGGGAACGGATGCTCGGGCGCCAGGCGGTAGCCGACCGAGACGACCACGGCGCCGACCGCGTTGGCCATCCACCGGCAGACCGGGTCATGGGTCTCGATCGAGCCGATGACGAACCCGCCGCCGTGGAAGTAGGCGACGACGGCGGCGGGCTCGCCGCCGGGCTGGTAGACCCGGACCGGGATCGGCCCCTCCGGCCCGGGAGCCTCCTCGTCGGCGACGCGGTCGACCGCCTCGGGCTCGTAGTCGGGCCCGCGCCGGGAGCGCGTGAGCGCGTCATAGGCGGCCCGCGCCGCCTCGGGCGTCCCGCCGCCGAGCCGCACGAATCCGGCCTCGTCGAGCTGGTCGAGCGCGCGCTGGAGGTCCGGGTCGACGGGCATGGGTCGGTTCTACCCGCTGACGGGCACGCTCACGTCGAGGTCCGTGGCGGTCGGCTCGGCGCGGCCGGTGATCGTGGCGGCGCCGACGGGGTCGAGGAGGAGCGTCGCGGCGCGCGGCAGGTGCAGGCGCTCGGTCAGCAGGCGGTTCAGCACGGGCTTGGCGACGCGGGCGCGGAAGGCGCCGGCCTGCGGCGGGTGGGGCGGTGGCGTGGCGGGCGCGGCGGCGATCGCGTCGAGGTTCGCGCGCGGGTCCGTGCTGGCGACGAGCGTGCGGCCGCGGACGCCGATGACCAGCTGGGGGTGCTTGTCGTGGGTGAGGACGTAGCGGCCGACGCCCTGCTCGGTGAGGCCGTAGCCACCGAGGTCCGCGCCGGCCAGCTTGGCGAGTGGGGCGAGGCGCGCGAGCGCGCGCAGGCGCTTGAGCGTGGTCGCCACCTTCTCCGGGTCGTCGACGACGGCGCGCAGCGCGGTGTGGTGACGAAGGTCGGTCGTGACCGTGGCCGTGCCGGTCATGCGGCGCAGGACGTCGCCCTGGACGTCGACGCCGGTGTAGTGGGCGAGCTTGTCGGTGAACGCGTCGAAGGCGCCGAAGGCCTCGGGGCGAGTGGCGCGCGCGAGCGCCGTGAGGGCGGGCAGCGTCGAGGCCGGGTCGCGGACTCCGGCGACGACGGGCGCGCGGCCGTGCAGATCCGGCGGCCGCGGGCCTTGCGCGAACGGCAGCTCGGACGACTTGACGGGCGCGGTGGCGATCCGGACGCGGAGGCGCAGGGCGTCGCGCTCGGGGACGAGGACCAGCGCGACGGCGCGCTGCGCGGCGACCCAAGGGATGCGCGGCAGGTGGCCGAGGATGGCGGGCGTGGCGGCGACGCGCGCGACGGCGCCGTCGGTACGAATGCCGTGCAGGCGCTGCGCGAAGCTGCCGGGGTTCAGGCCCGTGCGGGTCTCCCGCCGGTCCAGCGCGGCGCGCACCGCGCGCAGCGACGGCGCCGCGAGCAGGGTCGCGCCGTCGGCGGCGAACGCGCGCCCACCGCCGACGTAGAGGCGCGCGCTGCGGTGGGCGCCGGCGCGCACGAGCGTCCCGCCCTTGACCCGCGCATCCAGCGCAGCGCCCACTTGGCCGCGGTCCCGCGCGACGATCGCGAGCTCTGCGCCGTCGATGCTGCGGGGGTCGGGAAGCGTGATGGCGACCGGATTGCCCAGGAGCGGCCGGATGGCGTCGTCGTAGGGCAGGCCCACGAGATCGGCCAGCAGATCGTGCAGGCGCGGCAGCGCCAGGAAGCTGCCGGGCAGGCGGTCGACCAGCGCGGCCAGACGCGCGCCCGGCCCCGACGAGGCATCGGTCGCCACCACCGCGGCCAGGGCCGCGCGCGGGTCGGCGTAGGAGAGCGCGCGGGCGGCGTCCGGATCGCGGGCGGCGGGAGCCTCGCGTCCCCGCCCGGCGACGAGCACGACGACGAGCGCGGCGACCGCCACCGCCGCGACGAGCGCGAGCACGACGGTGCGAGGACGGCGCGGCACGAGGAGTCAAGCTAGCCAGTGGCCGGCCGGGATCGCGTGTGGCCGCAACGCGCGCGTCGCTCAGCGCGCGACGAAGCGCCCCATCGCGCCCGCGTCCG
>JAICJK010000522.1 GCA_025928415.1 Solirubrobacteraceae bacterium
CGGCGGTGAAGGAGGCCTTGGACGGTCCGCCGCCGCCCCCGCAGCCCTGCAGGGCCAGCCCGGCCAGAGCGGCGGCCGCGACCGCCGCCCACGGCGGGCTCGCTACCAGTGGACGCCCTTCATGAGGTTGGCCATCGCGATCTGCTCCATGCTCGCCTTCTCCGACGGGTCCGCCTGGCCCTTGGCCGCCGCCGAGTCGGGGAAGACCTTGTAGGCCATGTGCAGGATCTGGTCGACCGCCTTGGGCGCGAGCGCGTAGGCCACCTCGCCGAACGTGCCCAGCCGCGTGTTGATCTGCTTGGGCTTGGAGCGCAGCGCCTCGCAGACCATGTCGGCCGCCTCGTCCGGCGTGATCGTCGGGAACGAGTCGTAGATCTTCGTCGGCGCGATCATCGGCGTGCGGACGAGCGGCATGTGGATCGTGGTGAACGTCACCCCGAAGCCGACGACCTCCGAGGACACCACGCGCGTCCACGCGTCGAGCGCCGCCTTGGACGCCACGTAGGCGCTGAAGCGCGGCGGCGAGGTCTGCACCCCGATCGAGGAGACGTTGACGACGTGGCCGCTGCCGCGCTCCTGCATGTGCGGCAGCAGGCCCATGATGAGCTTGATCGTCCCGAAGTAGTTGAGCTGCATCGTGCGCTCGTAGTCGTGGAAGCGGTCGTGGCTCAGCGCGACGGAGCGCCGGATCGAGCGGCCCGCGTTGTTGACGAGCATGTCGATGACCGCGTGCTCGGACAGCATCCGCTCCACGAGGACGCCGATCGCCTCGGGGTCGGCGAGGTCGGCCGAGTAGATGTAGGCCGTCCCGCCGAAGTCCTCGATCTCGGCCTTGGCCTCTTCGAGCTTCTCCACGCCCCGGGCGACGAGCAGCGGGATGCCGCCCGCGCGGGCGATCTTGATCGCCGCGGCGCGCCCGATGCCCGAGGAGGCGCCGGTGATGACGACCGTCCTGCCGTTGACGGCGTGGCCGAACGAGCGGTCCTTGAACAGGTCGGGGTCGAGGTTGCGCTCCCAGTAGTCCCACAGCCGCTCGGCGTAGGCCTCCAGCGGCGGGACGGCGATGCCCGAGCCGGCGAGCGCGCGCTCGGTGTCGCGGGTGTCGAACTGCGCGGTGAAGCCGACGTGCTCGATGACCTCGGGCGGGATGCCGAAGTCGGCGAGCAGCGTGTTGCGCACGTCGCGCAGCGCGGGCAGCTTCATCAGCATCGAGATGACGCCCTTGGGCAGCGCGTCGGTCAGGCGCTTGTCGATGCGCAGCGCGAACTGCGGCGCGTGCGCCGCGCGGGCGAAGGCGTTGAGCACCTCGCCCGAGCGCCGGCCCTTGGGGTCCGTGAGGTGGAAGGCCTGGCCGTCGAGGCCGGGCTGATGGGCGATGTGGTCCATCGCGCGCGCCACGAAGTCGACGGGGACGATGTTCGTGTAGCCGAGCTCGGGCCCCACGAGCGGCACCCACTGGGGCAGGACGTCGCGGGCCTTCTGGATCGCCTTGAAGAAGTAGTAGGGGCCGTCGACCTTGTCCATCTCGCCGGTCTGCGAGTGGCCGACGACGACGGCGGGCCGGTAGACCCGCCACGGCACCTTCGAGCGCTCGCGGGCGATCTGCTCGGACTCGTACTTCGTGCGGTGGTAGGGCGTGGGCAGCGACTGGCCCTCGTCGAACATGTCCTCCCGGAACAGGCCCTTGTAGAGCCCGGCGGCGGCCACGGAGGAGGTGTGGTGCAGGTGGCCGGCGCGCAGGGCGTTGGCCAGGTCGACGGCGTTGCGCGTCCCGCCGTTGTTGAGCTGCTCGTTGCGCTCCTCGCCGACGGTCATGTCGTAGATCGCGGCGAGGTGGAAGAAGTGCTCGATGCCGCCGGCGTGCGCGTCGACCCAGCCGGGGTCGACGCCGAGGCCCGGCTCGGTGAGGTCGCCGACGACCGGCTTGACCCGCGTGCCCGGGGCGTCCGGCTCCCAGCGGGCCATGAGGTCCGCCAGCCGCTCGCGCGACCCCTCTCGGACGAGCACGTGCACGTCGCCCTCGCGGTTGCGCAGCAGCTCCTCGACGAGGTGGCGGCCGATGAAGCCGGTGGCGCCCGTGACGAAGTAGGTCATGCGGTGTCTGCTCCTCCGTTCCCAGTGGGAGGGCAAGCCTATCCCGCGGCGGCGGGGCCGACGCCCGCGCCGGCGCCGCCGCGCCCCTCGCCGCCGGCGAAGCGGGCGGCCCCCGCAATCGCGTCGGCGAACACGGCGGGGCCGGCCTGCGCCTCGAGCGCCAGCGCCTCGCCGAGGGGCAACCCGAAGCCCTCGAGCGCAGCGCGGCGGTCGGCCAGCATGGTCGACTGGGGGA
>JAICJK010000240.1 GCA_025928415.1 Solirubrobacteraceae bacterium
GAGCTGTTCGAGCAGGGCGGCGGCGGCACCGAGCGCGTCTGGGACGGCGAGGTGATCGGGCTGATCGGCGCCGGCGCGTTCGTGGCCCTCGGAGACGGCCACGAGGGCATGCTGCCCGTCCGGCGGATGCGCGGCGACTGGTGGGAGCTCAACGAGCAGGGGACGATCCTGTCCGGCGCCGAGACCGGGCGGACGATCCGCCTCGGCGACCCCGTCCGGGTCAGCGTCCACCGCATCGACGCGCCCCGCGGGCGGGTCGACCTCGACCTGGCTGCCTGAGAGCCGCTTCCGGGCCCCTCCTACACTCACGGCGGCATGGCCAAGGGCAAGAAGCGCAAGATCTCCGCGGGCGACGTGGC
Organism: Solirubrobacteraceae bacterium; assembly: GCA_025928415.1. Classification (GTDB taxonomy): domain Bacteria; phylum Actinomycetota; class Thermoleophilia; order Solirubrobacterales; family Solirubrobacteraceae; genus Paraconexibacter. The sequence continues at coordinate 360 of JAICJK010000240.1, forward strand.
CTCCAACCGGCAGGCCGCGTACCGCTTCGAGCTGCTCGACAAGCTCGAGTGCGGCATCGTGCTGCAGGGCACCGAGGTCAAGGCGCTGCGCGACGGCTCGGCCCAGATCAAGGACGGCTTCGCCTCGATCAAGGACGGCGAGCTGTGGCTGCACAACGTCCACATCCCGCCCTACGGCCCGGCCAGCCGGGAGAACCACGACCCCGAGCGCACTCGCAAGCTGCTCGTGCACCGGCGCGAGATCGAGCGCCTGAGCGGCCGCACCCGCGAGCGCGGCCTCACGCTCGTGCCGACGCGGATCTACTTCAACGGCCCGCGCGCGAAGGTCGAGATCGCGCTGGCCCGCGGCAAGAACACGATCGACAAGCGCGAGTCGATCAAGGGGCGCGAGATGCAGCGCGACATGCAGCGCGCGCTGCGCGACGCGCAGCGGTAGACGGGGGCCCGCCCGGCCGGACTACCCGCGCGCGTCGTCGATCGTGCGGTGCAGGTGCGTGGCGTCCATGCCCAGCACGAGCACGGCGATCAGCCCGAGGTAGACCAGGCCGACCAGCAGCCGCTGGCGCGGCGTGACGCGGTAGTACGCGCGCACCTTCTCGTCGCCCGAGCGCAGCGCCTTGAAGCGCCGGTAGGTCTCCAGGACGCCCAGCAGCGCGATCAGGATGATGATCGGGTTCGGGAAGGTCAGGACGGCGACGACCATGCCGAAGACCCCCAGCAGCCACATCCAGGGCGACATCGCCGCCATCGCGCGGCCGCCGTCCAGCGGGACGATCGGCAGCAGGTTGAACAGGTTCAGGAAGAAGCCGGTGAAGGCCAGCGCGGTGAACAGGTCGTTGCCGGTCAGCGAGGCCAGCGGGATGCACGCCGCGGCGCCGATCGTGCCGAGGACCGGGCCGGCCAGGCCGACGCGCGCCTCGGCGGCGGCGTCGTCGCCGAGCGACTTGGCCCAGACCGCGGCGCCCAGGAAGGGGATGAACACCGGCGCCGAGGCGGCCAGGCCCTCGCGCCGCAGCTGGATGACGTGCCCCATCTCGTGGACGAAGAGCAGCACGACGAAGCCGATCGCGAACTTCCAGCCCCAGATCAGCGAGTAGGCCGCGACCGAGACGAGCATCGTGCCCGACGTCGTCAGCAGCTTCAGCTTCGGCAGGGCGAGCAGGACGATCTTGCCGAACTTCAGGACGAACGCGCCGGCCACCAGCAGCGGCCCGAGGATGCGGCGCAGCAGCGTCGGGCGCTGCTCCCCGAAGGCGTCCTCGGGGCGCGATGCGCCGGGCCCGGCGGCCGGGCCGGGGGCGGGGGCCGGCGTCGGCGCCGGCGCGCCCGGGGCGAGCCACCCGGGCGGCGGGGTGGAGCGGGGCTCCTGGTCCATGCGCACAGTGTGGCAACACCATGGGGGCCCCGTGCCGGAGCTGGCGGTTAGGGTCCGGGGCGATGGAGGGCGAGCTGATCCGAGCCGGGGACACGAGACTGCACGTGGTGCGCCGCGGGGACGGCCCGCTGCCCCTGATCGTGCTGCACGGGGGGCCGGGGCTGGACCACACGGAGTTCGGCCACTGGCTCGACCCGCTCGGCGACGACTGCACGCTGCTGCTCGTCGACCAGCGCGCGCAGGGCCGCTCGGACCCGGCGCCGCCGGAGACGTGGACCGTGGGGCACCTGGCGGCCGACGTCGGCGCGCTGGCCGCCGAGCTGCACCTCGAGCGCTACGCCGTCCTCGGGCACTCCTTCGGCGCGTTCGTCGCGCTGCGCCATGCCGTGGAGGCCCCGCGCGGCCCGGCGGCGACGATCGTCAGCGCGGGCGTGCCCGCCGCGCGCTTCCTCGAGCCGGTCGGCGACGCCCTGGCCGCCTTCGAGCCCGCCGACCTGCGCGCGCAGGTCGTCGACTCCTGGCGGCGGGAGGCGCAGGCCCGCTCGCCGGTCGACGTCGAGCGCATCATGGCCGACCAGCTCCCGTTCCACTTCGCCGACCCGCGCGACCCCCGCATCGCCGACCTGCTGGACGCCATGCGCGAGGGCCGCTACGCACCGGAGGTGCTGGCGGCGGCGGCCGACGTGCCGGGCGACGAGCTCGACCTCGAGGACCGCCTCGGCGAGGTCGGCCATCCGCTGCTCGTGCTCGCCGGGCGGCACGACCGGATCTGCACGGTGGCGGCGGCCGAGGCGATCGCCGCCGGCGTCCCCGGCGCCGAGCTGTGCGTCCTGGAGCACAGCGCCCACATGGGCTTCGTCGAGGAGCCCGAGGCCTACCGCGACGCGGTCCGGCGGTTCCTGGCGCGCGCGGCGGCGCCCAGCGCCGCCTAGCCGCGGCTCGTGGCCTGCCCCTCGCGCGCCGCGAGCACCTCGTTGGCCGCCCGCTCGGCGTCGTCGAGCTGGGCGGCCACCAGGTCGAGGCCCGCCCGCCAGAAGCCCGGGTCGGCGAGGTCGAGCCCGGCGATCGCCGCGAGGTCCTCCGGGCTCTGGGAGCCGCCGGCCGACAGCAGCTCCACGTAGGCGGGCACGAACGCCTCGCCCTCCTCGAGGTAGCGGCCGTAGACCGACAGGGCCAGGAGCTGCCCGTAGGCGTACGCGTAGACGTAGCCCGGGGTCGCCATGAAATGCGGGACGTAGGACCACCAGGCGCGGTAGCCGTCGGTGATCGCCACCGCGTCCCCGAGCAACTCCTCCTGGCTGGCGAACCACAGCTCGCCGATGCGCTGGACCGACAGCTCGCCCTCGGCGCGCCGCGCGGTGTGCGCGGCGTGCTCGAACTGGTTCATGGCGACCTGCCGGAAGACCGTGGCGATCGACCCCTCGATGTTCTCGGCCAGCAGCGACAGGCGGCTGGCGGGCGTGGCGGCGTCGGCGAGCAGGCGGCGGAAGACGAGCGTCTCGCCGAACACGCTGGCGGTCTCGGCGAGCGTCAGCGGCGTGTGCTGCTCGAACGGCCCGCGCGGGCGGGCCAGCGCGGCGTGCAGGCCGTGGCCGAGCTCGTGGGCCAGCGTCAGCACGTCGCGGCGGCGCGAGGTGTAGTTGAGCAGGACGTAGGGGTGCGCGCTCGGGACGGTGTAGGCGCAGAACGCGCCGCCGCGCTTGGCGGGCCGGACGGGCGCGTCGATGTAGCGCCCCGCGAAGAAGCCCTCGGCCGCGCCGCCGAGCACCGGCGAGAAGTCGTGGTAGGCGCCCAGCACGATGTCCCGCGCGGCGTCCCAGCCGACCTCCTCGTCGGCCTCGGCGACGGAGGCCATGCGGTCGTAGTCGGCCAGCCGGTCGATGCCCAGCAGCCGGGCCTTGAGGCGATACCAGCGGCGCGGGAGCTCGTAGGCGTCCTTGACCGCCTCCACGAGGGCCTGGACGGACTCGTCGCTCGCCTCGTTGGACAGGTTGCGGCTCGACAGCCACGTCGGGAACGTCCGCATGCGGTCCTCGACGGCCTTGTCGTGCAGCAGCGTGTTGAAGATGTAGGCGCGGGTGCGCAGCCCCGGCTCCAGCGCTGCCGTCACGGCCTCCTGCGTGCTGCGGCGCTCCTCGCGGTCCGGGGACATCAGGCGGGCGAGCGCGACGTCGAGCGCGACGGGCTGCTCGCCGCCCGGGAGGTCGACCTCGAGCGCGCTGGTCAGCTCGCTGAACAGCCTGGTCCACGCCTCGCGGCCGGTCACCGACTTCTCGGCGACGACCTTCTCCTCGGGCTCGGAGAGCAGGTACGGACGGTACTTGCGCGCGGTGCGCAGGTGATGGCGGCAGCGCTCGAGCCCGTCGGCGGCCAGCAGCTCCTCGGCCCGCGCGTCGTCCAATGCCGCCCACTCGAGCTCGAAGAACAGCAGCGTCGTCTCGATCGCCGTGCCCTGCTCCTGCACGCGCTGCAGCAGCGCGCCGTTGGCCGGGTCGGCGGTGTCGGTGCTGAAGCGCAGCGACGCGTAGGACCCGGCGCGTCCGACGAGCTCGGAGATCGCTGCGAGCTCATCCATGGCCGCGGCCAGGCCGGCCCCGTCGAGCGCGGCGACCTTCCCGGCATGGGCGGCCGCGAAGGCGTCCGCTCGCTTCTGGGCCTCGGCGAGCTGGCGGTCGGCCCCGGCGGGGCCGTCGCCGTCGACCAGCGGCTCGAGGTCCCAGGCGACGTCCTGCAGGGCGGTGGTGCTCATGCCCGCAGCTTACGGGGTGCCGCCGGGGCGGCCGGGGGCGCCGGTAAGTGTGCCCGCGCATCGCCGGCGGGCGTCGCGCGGCACACGTTTTCCCGCAGCTTGCGGGTTCTTCTTCATCGCCGGCTTGCCTTCTGACACGGTGTTGACCTACGTTGGCCCCAGACGCGGAGACGAGCCGCGAAGAGCGAGGCCGGGCACCCCGCAAGGGGGCCGCCGCCGCCCTCTCGGGGGTTGCGGAAGACGGTGTGAGGCCGCGCCACCCGA
>JAICJK010000162.1 GCA_025928415.1 Solirubrobacteraceae bacterium
GCACATAGCTGGACACATCCAGAGGGGTGGAGGGACTGGCCCGATGAAACCCCGGCAACCCCCCGAGCGACGCGCCGCATGCGGCGAACAGCGAGGGAAAGGTGCCAATTCCTGACAGATGTGGCCGGAGCTTCCGCTGACAAGAGCAACGAACCTCCGCCACCAACCGGAGGTTCTTTCATGTCGGCAACGCAGTTGCAGTGCAGGGAGTGCGGGACGGGGTACGAGCTCGAGGCCCGCTACGTGTGCGACCGCTGCTTCGGGCCGCTCGAGGTCGCCTACGACCACAGCCGCCTGGCCGCGGACGTCCCGGGCCTCCGGCGGCGCATCCAGGGCGGCCCCCAGAACATCTGGCGCTACGCGGACTTCCTGCCGCTCCAGGGCGGGCAGCCGGGCCCGTCCAACCGCCACGCCTCGCGCGCCGGCCTGCCGGCCGGGTGCACGCCGCTCATCAAGGCAGACCGGCTCGGCGAGCGCCTGGGCCTGCGCAACGTGTGGGTCAAGAACGACGCCGCCAACCCCACGCACTCGTTCAAGGACCGCGTGGTGGCCGTGGCGTCCGCGCGCGCCCGCGAGCTCGGCTTCGACGTCCTGGCCTGCGCCTCCACGGGCAACCTGGCCAACGCCGTCGCCGCGCAGGCCGCCGCGCTCGGCCTCGAGTCCTACGTGTTGATCCCGTCCGACCTCGAGGAGCAGAAGGTGCTCGCCACCGGCGTCTACGGGACCAACGTGGTCGCCGTCGAGGGCAACTACGACGACGTCAACCGCCTGTGCACCGAGCTGTCGGGCGAGCGCGACGGCTGGGCGTTCGTGAACGTCAACATGCGCCCCTACTACGCCGAGGGCTCCAAGACGCTGGCCTACGAGATCGCCGAGCAGCTCGGCTGGCGCACCCCGGACCGCATCGTCGGGCCGATCGCCTCGGGCTCGCTGTTCACGAAGGTCGCCAAGGGCTTCGCGGAGTGGCTGGAGCTCGGTCTCGCCGAGGGCTCCGCGCCGACCATGAACGGCGCCCAGGCCACCGGCTGCTCGCCCGTGGCGCAGGCCTTCGAGGCCCGCCAGGACTTCTGCCGCCCGGTCAAGCCGGACACGATCGCCAAGTCGCTGGCCATCGGCAACCCGGCCGACGGCCCCTACGCCATCGACCTCGCGCGCCGCACGGGCGGCGGCATCGACGCCGTCACCGACGACGAGATCCGGGCGGGCATCCGCCTGCTGGCCGAGACCACCGGCGTCTTCACCGAGACCGCGGGCGGGGTCACCACCGCGACGCTGGCCAAGCTCGCCGCCCGCGGGGACATCGACCCCGACGAGGAGGTCGTCGTGCTCATCACCGGCGAGGGCCTCAAGACGCTCGACGCCGTGCGCGACACGTTCGCGACGCACACCATCCCGGCGTCGCTGCAGGCCTTCGACGACGCGTTCGCCGCCGCGCGCTAGGTTCCACCGCACGATGGCGATCAAGGTCAAGATCCCGAGCCAGCTCCGCGCCGCCGCCGGCGGCGCGGCCGAGGCGGAGGTGCAGGGGACGACGGTCGGCGAGGCGCTCGACGCGCTGTTCGAGCAGCACGGCGACCTGCGCGAGCGCCTCTCGGACGAGGGCGGCGGGCTGCGCCGCTTCGTCAACGTCTACGTCGGCGACGAGGACATCCGCTTCGGCGACGGCCTCGACACTCCGGTCAGCGACGGCGACGAGGTCCGCATCCTGCCCGCCGTCGCCGGGGGCTGAGCGAAGGCGGCGCGCCGGTGCCCGACCGCCTGGGCGCCTACCGCGCCAAGCGCGACCCGGCCCGCACGCCCGAGCCCGGCGGCGACGCGACGCCGGCGGCCCGGACGGACGACGGCGACGGCGCGCGGTTCGTGGTCCAGGAGCACTCCGCCACGCGGCTGCACTGGGACCTGCGCCTGGAGCGCGACGGCGTCCTGGTCTCCTTCGCCGTCCCCAACGGGCTGCCGCTGGAGCCGGGTCGCAACCACCTCGCGGTCCACACGGAGGACCATCCGCTCGAGTACCTCGAGTTCCACGGGGAGATCCCCAAGGGCAGCTACGGCGCGGGGACGATGGAGGTCTTCGACCGCGGCACCTACGACACGCTGAAGTGGACCGACCGCAAGATCGAGGTGCACCTGCACGGCGAGCGCGTCGACGCCCGCTACGCCCTCTTCCCCTTGGACAAGGGGGAGGACGCCAAGGACTGGATGATCCACCGGATGGACCCGCCGGCCGACCCGGCCGCCGAGCCGATGCCGGAGCTGCTCGTCCCGATGCTCGCCCGCGCCGGCGGCCTGCCGCGCGAGGACGGCGGGTGGGGCTTCGAGATCAAGTGGGACGGCGTGCGGGCGATCTGCCGCTCGGAGCCCGGCACGCTGCGCCTGCACTCGCGCAACGGCAACGACATCACGCGCCGCTATCCCGAGCTGGCGCGCCTGAACCGCGCCCTGCACCACCACCGCGCGATCCTCGACGGCGAGATCGTCGCCTTCGGCGCCGACGGGAAGCCGAGCTTCGCCGCCCTCCAGCGGCGCATGCACCTGGGCGACGAGCGCCGCGCCCGCCGGCTGGCCGACGAGGCGCCGGTGAGCTACGTGATCTTCGACCTGCTGTGGCTCGACGGCCACCCGCTCGTCGAGGCGCCCTACGCCGAGCGGCGGGCCGCCCTCGCGGAGCTCGCGCTCGACGGCGCGCGCTGGCAGGTGCCCGACCACGTCGTCGGCCACGGGGCCGAGGTCCTCGCGGCCGCGCGCGAGCAGGGCTTGGAGGGCGTGATCGCCAAGCGGCTGGACTCCGTCTACGAGCCCGGCCGGCGGTCCGCCGCCTGGATCAAGGTGAAGCTGCTGCAGCGCGAGGAGCTCGTGGTCTGCGGCTGGCTGCCGGGGGAGGGGCGGCGCCGCGACCGCATCGGAGCGCTGCTGCTCGGGGTGCACGAGCGCGAGCCGGTGCCCGGGCTGCGCTACGCCGGGCGCGTGGGCACCGGGTTCACGCAGGACGAGCTCGACCGGCTCGCCGGGCTGCTCGGCCCGCTGGAGCAGCCCGCCGCGCCGTTCGACCTCCCGGGCCCCAAGCCGCCGCGCGAGGCGGTCTGGGTGCGCCCCGAGCTCGTCTGCGACGTCGAGTTCGCCGAGTGGACGCCCGACGGGCAGCTCCGCCACCCGTCCTACAAGGGGCTGCACGAGACGGCGCTCGCCGTGCGCCCGGACCGGACGCGCAAGAACGGCGCGCTCGGCGAGATCGACGGGCGGGAGGTCAAGCTCTCCAACCTCGACAAGGTCCTCTATCCGGCCGCGGGGTTCACCAAGCGCGACGTGATCGACTACCACGTGGCGATCGCGCCGGTGCTGCTGCCGCACCTCACCGACCGGGCGCTGACGCTCAAGCGCTACCCGTCGGGGGTCGAGGGGGCGTTCTTCTACGAGAAGAACGCCCCGTCGCACCGGCCCGGGTGGGTGCGGACGGCGCGCGTGGGGGACATCGACTACGTCGTCGTCGACCAAGTCGCCACGCTGGTGTGGCTGGCGAACCTCGCGGACCTCGAGCTGCACACGTCGCTCGGCCGCGTCGACGACCTGGAGCATCCGACGACGCTGGCCTTCGACCTCGACCCGGGGCCGCCCGCCGGCCTGCTCGAGTGCTGCCGCGTCGCGCTGTGGCTGCACGGCATGTTCGAGGGCCTGGGCCTGGTGAGCTGCGCGAAGACCTCCGGGTCCAAGGGCATGCAGGTCTACCTGCCGCTCGACGGCGAGGCGACCTGGGCGCAGACCAAGGCGTTCTCCAAGGCGGTGGCCGAGCTGCTCGAGCAGGCCGAGCCCGGGCTCGTCGTGTCGCGGCAGACCAAGGCGATCCGCAAGGGCAAGGTCCTGGTCGACTGGAGCCAGAACGACGAGCACAAGACGACGGTCAACGTCTACTCGCTGCGGGCGCGCGAGCAGCCGACGGTCTCGACGCCGCTGAGCTGGGACGAGGTCCGCGAGGCCCACGACGCCGGGGACGCCGGCGTGCTGCAGTGCACGGCCGAGCAGGTGCTGGCCCGCGTCGAGCGCCTCGGCGACCTGTTCGCGCCGGTGCTGTCGGTCCGCCAGTCCCTCCCCGCGCTGTAGCCGTCACCGGCCGCGCTGCCGCCGTCACGGCCCCGCGCACAGGGCCTGCAGGACGCCGAGCGCCTGCTCGGGGTCCGCGCGCATCAGGGCGAAGGCGCGCGTCGCCTCGTCGACGTCCTGGAGCGACACCTCGTGGCGCTCGACGCAGAAGCGGGCGATCCACCGCACCGCGGCGCGCTCGTAGCGCTCGGGCTCGCGGCCGCGCAGCAGCACGCACACCTCCAGCGCGTCGTCGAGGCGCACGGAGGGCAGCTCGGCGGCGGCGGTCCGGATCAGCGTGAGGTTGCCGGTGGCCAGGGCGCGGCGGAAGCGGGCGTAGGCGGAACCGGCGGAGGACACGAACACATGTTCGCAGCGACGTCAACCCCGGTCGAGATGTCGCAGATCGCACTGGCGTTCCGTTGACCGATGGTCGATACTGCGCGCCATGGGTCCCCGCTCCTGGCGCCTCGTCGCGCTCATCTCCGTCTGTGCGCTCGTCCTTCCCGCCGCCGCGCAGGCGGCCGCCAAGCACCGGACGTCGCGCAGCCAGCACAAGGCGCCGCGCATCTACACGCCGCGCCCGCAGGCCGGCGTGCAGCACCTGCACTACAAGTTCGGCCCGATCCACATCACGCCGGGCCAGAACACGATCAACATCGAGCCGAACAAGCTCAGGCCCAGCGTGCCGGGCTACATCACGAAGTTCGTGCCCAACCTGAAGCGGACCGACGGCAGCGTCCCGCGCGTGGACGTCATCCACCTGCACCACGGCGTCTGGCTGGTCAACGGCTACCCGACGTGGGCCGCGGGCGAGGAGAAGACCCGGGTCTACGCGCCCAAGGGCTTCGGCTGGTCCTACAAGCCCAGCGACCAGTGGCTCATGAACTACATGATCCACAACCTCACGCCGAACCCCGACACGGTCTACATCACCTACGACATCGACTTCATCCCGGCGACGGCGCCGCAGGCCAAGACGATGACGCCGATCCACACGCAGTGGATGGACGTCGAGGGCATCAAGGCCTACCCGGTCTTCGACGCGCTGCGCGCCTACGGCAACAAGCGCGGCCTCTACACCTTCCCCGACATGGCGCCCACCGACCCGTACAAGGGCGGCCGGAAGCGCAACGAGTGGACCGTCCCGCACGACCTGACCATGGTCGGGACGGCCGGGCACCTGCATCCGGGCGGCAAGGAGACGTTCCTCACCGTCAGCCGCGGCGGCAAGACGGTCCGGCTGTTCACGTCCAAGGCCCACTACTACGAGCCCGCGGGCGCGGTGTCGTGGGACGTGTCGATGACCGCCACGCCGCCGAACTGGCGGGTGGCCCTGAAGAAGGGCGACGTGGTGGCGGTGCACGGCACCTACGACGTGTCGAAGGCCTCGTGGTACGAGTCGATGGCGATCATGCCGGCGATGGTCACCGACGGGCCCGACGGCGGCGTGGACCCGTTCACGCACGACACCGACGTCCCGGGCCTGCTGACGCACGGCCACCTGCCGGAGAACGACCACCACGGCGGCGGCGCCCTCGGCCTGCCCAACCCGGCCAAGGTGCTCGACGGGCCGGTCGCCCGCCGTCAGCTCACGATCGAGGGCTTCGTGACCTCGCAGGGCGACCTGTCCGGCGACACGGGGCTGAGCAAGCCGCCGGTGATCAAGCAGGGCCAGAGCATCTCGTTCCTCAACGTGGACGCCAAGGACGACATCTACCACACGATCACGGCGTGCAAGCAGCCCTGCAACAAGGAGGCGGGGATCGCCTACCCGCTCGCCGACGGGCCGGTGGACTTCGACTCCGGGGAGCTCGGCAACGGGCCTCCCAACTTCACGGCGGCCGCCAACCGCACGACGTGGTCCACGCCGGTCAACCTCAAGCCGGGCACGTACACCTACTTCTGCCGGATCCACCCGTTCATGCGCGGCTCGTTCCGGGTCGTGAAGTAGGAGCTGCCCGCCGCGTGCGGGAGGTCGCGATCCGCGACGACGTCATCCGCCTCGGCCAGCTGCTGAAGCTGGCCGGGGTGGCCGACTCGGGGGCCGAGGCCAAGGAGCTGCTGGCCACCGGCGCCGTCCGCGTCAACGGCGAGGTCGACGTGCGCCGCGGGCGCCAGGTGCACCCGGGGGACGTCGTCGCCCACGCCGGCGCGGGCCCGGGCGAGCCGGGCGGCAGCTTCGTCGTCGTCAGCGTGCCGAGCGGCGCACGGCCGTAGCCCGGCCGCGCCGCCCGCGAAGCCGCGGTCCCGCGCCGCGTCCC
>JAICJK010000283.1 GCA_025928415.1 Solirubrobacteraceae bacterium
AACTCGCTGCTCGCCGCGCAGGCCCAGGGCGGCGTCGCGGTGGACGTCCACGACGGCGAGGTGGACGACCTCGCCGCCCAGCGCGCGCTGGTCGCCGCGATCGTCGCGGGCGACGAGGCGGCCGCGGCCGCCCGCGCCGGCGCCCTGCTCGGGCGCGGCGTGCAGGCCGTCGGCGAGCACGGGGCGCAGGCGGCCTGATGGTCCAGGTCCTCTACTACGCCGTCCCGTTCTTCGTGCTGCTGCTCGCGGTGGAGGCGCTGTCGTTCCGCCACGCGCGGCTCGACGCCGCCGAGGAGGCGATCGCGGCGGGCGCGCCGGTCGGCTACGAGCGGCGCGACACGCTGACGAGCCTGGCGATGGGCTCGGGCAACCTGGTCATCAACGTGGCCTGGAAGGCCGTGGTGGTCGTCGTCTACGCGGGGCTCTACGAGCTGACGCCGCTGCGGGTGGGCATGCACCACTGGTGGGCCTGGGTGCTGCTGTTCTTCGCCGACGACCTCGCCTACTACTGGTTCCACCGGGTCTCCCACGAGAACCGCGTGTTCTGGGCCTCCCACGTGGTCCACCACTCCTCCCAGCACTACAACCTGTCGACCGCGCTGCGCCAGACGTGGGTCCCGATGACCTACCTGCCCTTCTGGCTCCCGCTGCTGCTGCTCGGCATCCCGCCGTGGGCCGTGCTGCTGCAGCAGTCGATCAGCCTCATCTACCAGTTCGGGCTGCACACCGAGCGCATCGGCCGGCTGCCGCGCTGGGTGGAGGCGGTCTGGAACACGCCGTCGCACCACCGCGTGCACCACGGCGCCAACCCCCAGTACCTGGACCGCAACTACGGCGGCATCCTGGTCATCTGGGACCGCCTCTTCGGGACCTGGGAGCCCGAGCGCGAGCGCGTGCGCTACGGGCTGACGACCAACCTGCGGACGTTCAACCCGGTCCACGTCGCCTTCCACGAGTACCGTGCGCTGGCCCGCGACGTCCGCGCCGCGCCGGACTGGCGCGCCCGGGCCGGCCACCTGTTCCACGGGCCGGGCTGGCAGCCGGAGGTCAGGGCCGACGCGGCGCCGGAGCGCGTGATGGCCGCGGCCCCGGCGCGGGCCGACCGGTAGCCGGCCGGGCGAACCGCGAGCGCTCAGGCCGTCGCCGCGCTGCCCAGGATCGCGGTGCTCTGCGTGCTCAGGACGCCGCCGTTGCCGTGGGCCAGGACGACGTCGCGGCCCTCCTCGCGGACCTGGCGCACCGCCTCGACGAGCAGCAGCAGCCCGTACATGCCCGGGTGCTGGTAGCTCAGCCCGCCGCCGTTGGTGTTCACGGCCAGCGATCCGCCGGGCGCGATGGTGCCGCCGGCGACGAACGGCCCGCCCTCGCCCTTGGCGCAGAAGCCGAGGTCCTCGAGGAACAGGATCGGCGTGATCGTGAAGGCGTCGTAGAGCTGCGCGCAGCCGACGTCGGCCGGCGTCAGCCCGGCCTCGGCGAAGGCCCGGGCGCCCGAGATCGCCGCGGCGGTCCGCGTCAGGTCCGGCATCGAGCTGATGTGCCGGTGGCTGTGCGCCTCGGCCGCGCCGAGCACCAGCACGGGCGGCCGGCGCAGGTCCCGTGCGCGCTGCGCGCCGACGACCACCAGCGCCCCGCCGCCGTCGGTGACCAGGCAGCAGTCGCGGACGCCGAACGGGTCGCAGACGCGCGGCGCGGCGAGGACGTCGGCGACGGTCAGCGGGCCCGTCGACCAGGCCTGCGGCCGGTCGCGCGCCCAGGCGCGCGCCGCGACCGCGACCTCCGCGAGCTGCTCCGGCGTGGTGCCGAACTCGTGCATGTGGCGGGCGGCCGCCAGCGCGTAGGCCGCCACGGGCAGCGGCGGGCGGTAGGGCCGCTCGTAGGGGTCGACCTCCTGCAGCGACGCGCGCGCCCGGCCCACCGAGCGCTGGGTGGAGCCGTAGGCGATCAGCACCACCTCGCACAGCCCGGCGGCGATCGCGGCGCGGGCGTGATCGAGGTGGGCGATCGGCGACCCGCCGCCGATCTGGGTGGAGTCCGTCCAGCGCGGGTCGATCCCGAGCGCCTCGCCAAGGCTCACCGACGCCATCGGCAGCTGGGTGGCCGCGGCGGCCAGCCCGTCGACGTCGGCCACGGTCAGCCCGCAGTCCTCGAGCGCGCGCAGCGACGCCTGCTCCATCAGGTCGCCGGCCGTCCACCCCGGCCCGACCTCGCCGAGATCGGACTCCGCCGCGCCGGCGATCGCGACCGTCCCGCGGAGGGTCACGTGGCGCGAGGCTCGTCGCCGGCCGGGGTGAAGAAGGGGAGCGCCTCCTCCCACGCCACCCGCACCCGCTGGCCGATGCGCCCGCCGCCGGCCACGCGGCTGAGCATCCGGAAGCCCTCGTCGAGGTCGACCAGCGAGACGTCGTAGGGCTCGCCGTCGCGGGGGCGGGCCGTCGTCGACGCGTAGACCGTGCCGAGCCCGGCGCTCACGCGCCAGGTGCTCGCGCGCACGCGCGGCGGCCACTGCGGGCGGCCGGCGGCGTCGACCGGGTAGGCGAGCTCGCGGCGGGCGCAGTGGGCGGCGAAGACGGCCGCGGGGGACTCGGGCACCCGCGTACCCTTGCACGCAGATGGCCCCGCCCGCCTCCGCACCCGCCATCCTCGCGCGCGGCCCCTGGACGCCCGAGGCCGTCGTGGCCCACTGGCGCGAGGACGAGTACGCGCCGCCCGCCGATCGCAGCGCCGCCGCCGACGCCGCGATCCGGGCCCTGCAGGACCGCGGCTCGCCGAGCCACGACGGCCTCGGCGCGCGCCTGGCGAGCCACCGCGTCGAGGACGGGCGCCTCGTGCTCGACCTGCAGCCCCTGCGCTGGGCCCTGCGGCTCGTCGAGGGCGACGCCAGCCTGTCGCTCTCGGCGCTGTGCATCACCCGCGACAGCGAGGGACGCTGGCTGGCCGGCCGCCGCGCGCCGTGGCTGAGCTCGTGGCCCGGGCGCTGGGCGCTCGGCGCGGGTGGCGCCGTCGACCCCGGGGAGTCGCCGGCGCACACGCTCGTCCGCGAGCTCGACGAGGAGTGGGGGGTCGCCCCCGAGCGCGTGCAGGGCGAGGCGCTCGTGCTCCTCCCCCAGCAGATGGTGATGTTCGTCGGGCAGGCGTGGCTGCCCGCGGGCGCCGAGGTCACCCGCGACCCCGAGCACGACGAGCACGCCTGGTGGCCGGCGGACGTCGACGCCTGGCCCGACGAGGCCGACGCCGTCCTGCGGCGCATGGTCCGCCTGCTGGCGGGCGCCTGATGCTGACCTGGAAGCGCCTCAAGTGGGCGTCGTTCACCCACTCGACCATCTACCTCGTGCTGCTGGTGGCCTGGGCGATCCCCGGCCTGCACCCGGTCGAGTTCGCCTTCGGCCTGGCCCACGGGCTGGGCTGGTTCGTGATGTGCGGCCTCATGATCGCCGCGCTCAAGCGCCGGATCGTGAACGTGCGGCTGGCCACGGCGGTGGCGGTCCTGGGCGCCGTCGGGCCGTTCATCGGGAGCGCCGAGTTCGTGCGCCAGGAGCACGCGCGGACGCGCCGGGCGGCCGCCTGAGCACGGCTTCGCGGCGGCTTCGGTTGCGTTGCGTTAGGCGCGCAGTTGCTGGGGGAAGCGCGCGCTAGAGTCCCAGGCAACATGGCAGTTGACACGACGGTCGAGGTCACCCTCCCCGGGATGGGCGAGTCGGTGACCGAGGGCACGGTCCTCGAATGGCACAAGGCCGAGGGCGAACGCATCGAGGTCGACGAGACGCTCGTCGAGATCTCGACCGACAAGGTGGACGCCGAGGTACCGGCGCCCGTCTCCGGGATCGTCGTGAAGGTCAACTACGCCGAGGGCGACGACGTGGCCGTCGGCGCCGTGCTCGCCGAGATCCAGCCCGAGAACGGCGCGGCCCCGACCACGCCCGACGCGCCGTCGAGCGGGCCGGCCGCCGGCGCGGACGCCGGCGCCGCGAGCGCCGCCGACGCAGGCGGCGAGATCGTCGACATCGTCACCCCGGGCGCCGGCGAGTCGGTCTCCGAGGGCGACATCCTCGAGTGGCACGTCAAGGCGGGCGACGTCGTCGAGGCCGACCAGACGATCGTGGAGATCTCCACCGACAAGGTCGACGTCGAGCTTCCGGCGCCCTCGGCCGGCACGATCACCGAGCTGCTGGCCGCCGAGGGGGAGACCGTGACCGTCGGGCAGGTCATCGCCCGGATGCGCACCGGCGCCGCGCGGGCGCCGGGCGCCGGCGGCAACGGCAGCGCGCCGGCCGCG
>JAICJK010000408.1 GCA_025928415.1 Solirubrobacteraceae bacterium
CGCGTGGTGGGAGACGTACATCCGGTCGACGAACTCGGGCTCGCCGGTGAGGTCGACGTAGTCCGTGCCGGCCTTCGCGCACGCCGCGACCAGCGGCTCGCCGTGGCGGACGTAGGGGCCGACGGTGGTGATCACGACCCGCGCGGCCGCGGCGAGCTCGGCCAGCGAGCCCGCGTCGGTCGCGTCGGCGGGCAGCAGCGGGAGCTCCCCGCACGCCGGCTCGACGGCGGCCAGGCGGTCGCGCACGGCCGCCAGCTTGACCGGGTTGCGCCCCGCCAGCGCCCAGCGCGTGTCCGCGGGCGCGTGGCGCGCGAGGTACTCCGCGGTCAGCCCGCCGGTGAAGCCGGTGGCGCCGATCAGGACGATGTCGTGCGGGCGGTCGGCGGCGGGCATGGGCGGACCGTACCCGCCGCCACCGCGCCAGCGCGAGCCGCATGCCCATAAGCCCGAGCCGCCGCCCGTTGCTGGCAGGATGCGCGCGTGAGCGCCACCGGTCCCGACCGCGCCCCGCGCCTGACGGCCGTGCTGCGCGGCGAGGACGAGCGGGTCACCCCGCTGGAGCTGTTCTTCGACCTCGTGCTGGTCCTGGCGATCACCCAGTGCACCGCGCTGATGGCGCACGAGACGACGTGGGCCGGGCTGGCCAAGGGCCTGCTCGTGCTCGGGATCCTGTGGTGGTCGTGGGTCGGCTACGCGTGGCTGACGAGCGTGGTCGACCCGGAGGAGGGCTCGGTCCGCCTGGCGATGTTCGCCGCGATGGCGGCGCTGCTCGTGGCCGCGTTGTGCGTCCCGCACGTCTTCGGCGCGACCGCCGGCCTGTTCGCGGGCGCCTACGTCGTCGTCCGGGCGGCCCACATCGTCCTGTTCCTGCTGGCCAGCCGCGACGACGCCGCGCTCCGCCGCTCCGTGATCGGCCTGGCCGCGAGCACCGCGGTCGGCGGCTCGCTGCTGATCGCCGCGGCGTTCGCGGACGGCCTGCTGCAGGGGGCCCTGTGGGCGCTGGCGCTCGCGCTCGACGCCGGCGGGCCCTACTTCTTCGGGACCGAGGGCTGGAAGCTCGTCCCGCGGCACTTCGCCGAGCGCCATGGCCTGATCGTGCTGATCGCGCTGGGGGAGTCGATCGTCGCGATCGGCGTCGGCTCGCAGGCGACGGTCGACGCCGGCGTGGTCGCCGCCGCGGTGCTGGGGACCGCGGTCATCGCCGCCTTCTGGTGGCTGTACTTCGACGTCGTCGCGCTGGTGGCCGCGCGGCGCCTGGAGCGCGCGGCGGAGGGCCGGGAGCGCAACGCGGTCGCCCGCGACTCCTTCTCCTACCTGCACTTCCCGATGGTGGCCGGGATCGACCTCGTCGCCCTCGGCTTCGAGAAGACGCTGCACAACGTCGGCGACCCGCTCGACCTCGTGCCCGCGGTCGCGCTGCTCGGCGGCGCGGCGGTCTACCTGCTGGCCCACGTGGCCTTCCGCTGGCGCAACGTGCACCGCTTCAGCCTCCAGCGGGTGCTCGCCGCGGCGGCCTGCGCGGCGCTCGTGCCCGCCGCGACCGTCCTGCCCGCGCTGGCGACGCTCGGCATCCTGGCGGCGCTGCTGGCCGTGCTCGTGGCCTACGAGCGCGTGCGCTTCGCCGGGCTGCGCGAGCGCCTGCGCCGGCAGCTCGCCGCCGCCTGACGGCTCGCCCCCCGGCGCGCGCTGCTAGCCTCGATTGCTCATGCAACTAGATCGTGAGACCGGCCGGAAGGGCGAGTTCGTCCGCCAGCAGAGCGCCTTCCGCGACACCGGCGTCGAGCCGGTGGCCGGCCGCTATCACCTCTACGCGTCGCTGGCCTGCCCATGGGCGCACCGGACCATCATCGTCCGCGAGCTCAAGGGCCTGCAGGACGTCATCGGCCTGACGATCGTCGACCCGATCCGCGACGAGGACGGCTGGCGCTTCACGACGCAGGAGCCCGACCCGCTGCACGGCTGGAGCCTGCTGTCGGAGGCCTACACGGCCACCGACCCCGGGTGGGACGGCCGGGTGACCGTCCCGGTGCTGTGGGACGCCGAGGCGGGGCGGATCGTCAACAACGAGTCGGCGGACATCGTCGTGGTGCTCAACGAGGCGTTCGGCGACCTCGCCGGCCATCCGGAGCTGGACCTCTACCCGGCGGCCCTGCGACCGGAGATCGACGCCTTCAACGCGCGCATCTACGAGCGCCTCAACAACGGCGTCTACCGCGCGGGCTTCGCCACCCGCCAGGCCGCCTACGAGGACGCCGCCCGCGGCGTCTTCGCCGAGCTCGACGCGCTCGAGGCCCACCTGGCCACGCATCGCTACCTGGTCGGCAACGCGCCCACGCTGGCCGACTGGCGGCTGTTCACGACGCTCGTGCGCTTCGACGCCGTCTACCACGGCCACTTCAAGTGCAACGTGCGCAAGCTGAGCGAGTACCCCCACCTGTCGGGCTACCTGCGCGACCTCTACCAGCAGCCCGGCGTCGCGGCCACCGTGGACTTCGGCCAGATCAAGCGCCACTACTACATGACCCACCCGTCGGTGAACCCGACGCGGATCGTCCCGATCGGCCCCGCGCAGGACCTCTTCGCGCCGCACGGCCGCGAGGCGCTGGGCGGGTAGCCGGCGCACCCCGCGGCCCGGCGCGGGCCTACCCGCCGTCGCTGCCGGCGTCGTCGACGTCGATCTCGCGCAGGCGTCGCGTGTCGACGTCGTAGACGAAGCCGCGGACCGCGTCGCGGTGCGGCACGAACGGGGACCGGCGGACGCGCAGGACCGACTGGCGCACGTCGGCGTCGAGGTCGGTGAACGACTCGATCGCGAAGGCAGGGGCGACGCCGGTCGCCCGCTGCAGCTCGGCGCGGAAGCCGTCGTCGGTGATGCCGAGCATGCCGCAGTCGCTGTGGTGGATGAGCATCACCTCGCGCGTGCCGAGCGCGCGCTGCGAGATCGCCAGCGAGCGGATCACGTCGTCGGTGATCACGCCGCCCGCGTTGCGCAGCACGTGCGCCTCCCCGCCGTCCAGCCCCAGCGCGGCGAAGACGTCCAGTCGCGCGTCCATGCACGTCACCACGGCCAGCCCGCGGCTCGGGCGGACGTCCAGGTGCCGGTCGGCCGGCGCGGCCGCGAAGGCCTCGTTCGCGGCCAGCAGATCGTCGATCACGCCCATCCCGCAACCCTATTCGGGAGGACGGGCGCGGCGCGTCCCGGCCCACTACGCCTCGCCGGCGCCCTGCGTCTTGGCGAAGCGGCGCTGCGCGCGCTCGATCGAGTCCAGCGCGTCGTCGCGCGAGTACCAGCCGTCGACCTTGACGACCTTCCAGTC
>JAICJK010000383.1 GCA_025928415.1 Solirubrobacteraceae bacterium
CACGGCGCGCGCCGTGGCCGCGCGCGCCGCCTCGACGTCGGCCGCGCCGTCGGGGAAGTTGGCGACGGTCGCGACGCGCACCGGCGTGCCGGCCAGCGCGGCGGCCGCCGCGGCGACGTTGGCGGGCATGACGCAGACGGCGGCGACCGGGCCGTGCGGGGTGACGGCGCGCGCGCACAGCGCGCGCGTGCTCGCGTCGGTGTCGGACGCCTCCAGGCTCGTCAGGTCGACGAGCGCCAGGGCGCGGGCCGCGGCGGCGGCGAGAGGGGTGGTGTTCATGGGGTGAGGTCCTCCAGGAGGCGGGTCAGCAGGCGCTGCAGGTCGCCGGCGGCCTCGGCGGCGCTGGCGAGGGTCTGCTCGTGGGACAGCGCCTGGCCGCCCATCCCCTCCGCCAGGTTGGTGATGGCGCTCACGGCCGCGACGCGAAGCCCGCAGTGGCGCGCGGCGATGACCTCCGGGATCGTGGACATGCCGACGGCGTCCGCGCCGAGCGTGCGGAACGCGCGGATCTCGGCCGGGGTCTCGAAGCTCGGGCCGCTGACGGCCAGGTAGACGCCCTCGGCCAGGTCGATCCCCAGCGCGCGCGCCGCCTCGTCCAGCGCGGCGAGCAGCCGGGGGTCGTAGGCGTCCCGCAGGCTCGGGAACCGCGGGCCGACGCGGTCGTCGTTGGACCCCAGGAGCGGGTTGAAGCCCATCAGGTTGATGTGGTCGGCGATCGCCATGAGCCGGCCGGGCCCGACCTCCTCGCGCAGGGAGCCGGCGGCGTTGGTGAGCAGCAGCAGCTCGGCGCCGAGCGCCCGCAGCGTGCGGATGGGGGCGAGGATCTGCGCGGGATCCGTGCCCTCGTAGACGTGCGCGCGCCCCTGCAGGACCGCGACCGGCACGCCGGCCAGGGACCCCAGCACGAGCCGGCCCGCGTGGCCCGCCACGCCGCCGGGCGGGAAGCCGGGGAGCTCGGCGTAGGGGATCGCGACGGGGTCGGCGACCGCGTCGGCCAGCGCGCCGAGGCCCGAGCCGAGCACGAGGCCGACGCGGGGCGCGGCGTGCGCTCCCGCGCGCTCGCGGATCGCAGCGGCGGCGTCGGTCACGCGGCCGGCTCCGCCGGCGGCAGGTCGGCGGCCGCGAAGCCGAGCGGCAGCAGCTCCCCGAGCGTGACGGTGCGCCGGACGCCCTCGGGGCCGCAGAGGTGGACGGCGACGTCGGGCGCGGCGAGCTCGGCCAGCCGCTGGCGGCAGCCGCCGCACGGCGTGACGAGCTCGGTGTCGGCCATGACGGCGATCTCGCGGATGGCCGTGCCGCCGGCGGCGACCAGCGCGCCGATCGCGCTCGTCTCCGCGCAGCTCCCCTCGGGGTAGGAGGCGTTCTCGACGTTGGCGCCGGCGTGCAGCCGGCCCGCCTCGTCGCGCAGCGCCGCGCCGACGTCGAAGCGCGAGTACGGCGCGCGGGCCCGGCCCATCGCGGTGCGGGCCAGGCCGACCAGGCGCTCGCGCGCGGCGCCCGCCTCGAGCAGCAGCGCCGCGTAGCCCTGGGCGACGACGCGGTCGTCGGACAGGCCGAGCGCGCCGCGCAGCTCGGCGACCTTGGCGTGCTCGGCGGCGAGGTCGGAGGTCGGGGGCGCCACGGCTTCCAGCTCGACGAAGTCACCGAGGCCATCGACGTCGTCGAGGTGGATCCGGACCTCGTCGCGGATCAGCAGTCGGCGGCGCTTGACGACCTCGACGACGGTGCCCAGCGCGGCGTCCAGCGCCGCCCGCAGCGCGTCCGGGTCGGGGACGGCCACGAGCGTGTAGGCGCTCTCGCGCGCGTCCGTGCGATCGGCGCGCTCATAGGCGATCAGCTCGCCGCCGCCGTCCTGCTCGCGCAGCTTCAGGCGCCCCTCGCGGGCGGCGAAGTAGGTGTCGCGCTGGCGCAGCACGCCGTGGTCCTGCGCGCCGGCCGCGAGCGCCGCGGCGAGGGTCGCGGCGGGGTCCGGGTCGCGCCCCTTGAGCTCCACGTTGCGCCGGGGCTGCATCGGGTCTCAACCTAGTACACCCGGCCGCGAGTTCTGCGGGGATCCCCGGCCGCCTGTACCAGCGATCACGTAGGGTCCGCACTCTCGTGGCCGGGCCGCTCGTCGTCGACCATCCCCTGCTGGAACGCCACCTCGCGGTCCTGCGCGCGGCGGGCACCTCGCGGGAGACCTTCCGCCATGCGCTCGGCGAGGCGGCGGCGATCCTCGCCTACGAGGCGATGCGCGACCTGCCGACCCGGCCGGTCGAGGTCCGCACGCCGCTGGCGACGATGACGGGCGCGACGCCCGCGCTGCCGATCGTCGTGGTCGCCGTGCTGCGCGCCGGGCTGGGGATGGTCGACGGGTTCCTGCGCGCGGTGCCCGAGGCGGCGATCGGCCACCTCGGCATGCAGCGCGACGAGGGCACGCTGCAGCCCCGCGGCTACTACGAGAGCCTGCCGGACGCGATCACCGAGGCGACGGTGTTCGTCGTGGACCCGATGCTGGCCACCGGCGGCAGCGCGCTGGCCGCCCTCGGCCGGCTGCGCGAGGCCGGCGCGGGCGACCTGCGGCTCGTCTGCCTGGTGGCCGCGCCGGAGGGGGTGGCCGCGGTGCAGGCCGCGCACCCCGACGTGCCCATCGTGGTCGGGGCGGTCGACGAGCGCCTCGACGAGCGCGGCTTCATCGTGCCGGGGCTGGGCGACGCCGGCGACCGGCTGTTCGGGACGGACTGAGCGCGCACGATGGTCTCTCGGCGGCGCGGGAGTTCGCGCAGCGAACTCCCCAGCGACGGCGCAGCCGTCGCCGTGCTGTTCGACCTCGACGGGACGCTCGTCGACTCCCGTCCGGGGATCGTCGCCGCCCTCAACGAGACGCTGCGCGCGCTCGGGGAGCCCGAGCGCCCGTCCGCGGAGCTCGAGCCGCTCATCGGCCCGCCCGTCCACGAGGCGTTCGCGGCGCTCCTCGCCGGCCGCGCGCCGGACGGCGCCGCGCTCGACGAGATCGTCGCCGGCTACCGGGCCCGCTACCGCGTGGGGATGGTCGCGCGCTCGATCGTCTACCCCGGCGTCCCGGAGCTGCTGGAGGCGCTGGACGCCGCGGGCGAGACGCTCGCGGTCGCGACCTCCAAGGCGGGCCCGCTGGCCGCCGAGCTGCTCGCCGGGCTCGGCCTGGCCGGGCGCTTCCGGGCGATCGTGGGCCCCGTGCCGCCGGCCCGCGACGACAAGGCGCGGACGATCGGCCAGGCGCTGGAGGCGCTGGGGATCGCGGCCTCGGCGGCCCCGGACGCCGTGATGGTCGGCGACCGCCACCACGACGTCGAGGGCGCCCGCGCGCACGGCATGCGCGCGATCGGCGTCACCTGGGGCTTCGGCGACGCGGACGAGCTGCTTGCGGCCGGTGCCGAGGCGCTGGCGGCCGACCCCGCGGCGCTCGGCGCGCTGCTCGGCCTCCCGGCCGCGCGCTGAGCGGTCAGGGCCCGGCCACCCCGGCGCGGGCCGGCAGCGGCGGTGTCGGCGCGAAGCGCAGCAGG
>JAICJK010000119.1 GCA_025928415.1 Solirubrobacteraceae bacterium
CGCCGGCGGCCGGGCGCCCGCCGAGGGTGCTGCCGCCCGGCCGAGTGCGAGGATGTGAGCATGCCCGACACGATCTCCTTCGCCCGCGGGGCGCCGTCCCTGGACATCGTCGACGTCGAAGGCCTCAAGGCCGCCGCGCAGAGCGCCTTCGAGCACGACGCCGCCGGGGCCACCGGCTACGGCACCGCGGTGGGCTACGTGCCGCTGCGCGCGTGGATCGCCGAGCGCCACGGCGTCGCCCCCGAGCAGGTGCTGGTCACCAACGGCTCGATGCAGGCCGACGCGTTCCTGTTCGACGAGCTCGTCCGCGCGGGCGACGCGGTGGTCGTCGAGAAGCCGACCTACGACCGCACGCTGCTGTCGCTGCGCGGCCGCGGCGCGGACGTGCGGATGGTCTCGCTGGAGGCCGACGGCATCGACGTCGACGAGCTGCGCGAGCTGCTCGAGGGCGGCGTGCGGCCGGCGCTCGCGCACATCATCCCCAACTTCCAGAACCCCGCCGGCTACACGCTGTCGGAGGCCAAGCGCCACGCGCTGCTCGCGCTCGCCGGCGAGTACGGCTTCACCGTCTTCGAGGACGACCCGTACGTGGCGATCCGCTTCAGCGGCGAGACGCTGCCGACGATGCGCGAGCTCGACGCCGGCGGCGGCCGCGTCGTCTACGCCTCCTCGTTCTCCAAGACGGTCTGCCCCGGCATCCGCGTCGGCTACCTGGTCGGGTCGCCGGAGCTCATCGCCGCGATCGCCCGGCGCGCGACCAACACCTACATCTCGCCCAACCAGGTCGCGCAGGCGATCGTCCACCGCTTCTGCGTCGACGGCGGCCTGGACCGGTCGATCGCCACCGTCAAGGCGGCACTGGCCGAGCGCGTCGCGCTGCTCACCGCCGCGCTGGACCGCGAGCTTCCCGAGGCGTCCTACGTCGCGCCCGAGGGCGGCTACTTCATGTGGGTCGAGCTGCCCGAGGGCACCGACGTCGCCGCGCTGTTCGACGCCGCCGCCGAGCGCGGCGTCAGCTTCGTGAAGGGCACGGACTTCCTGCTCGAGGGCGGCGAGAACACGCTCCGGCTGGCCTACTCGGGCGTCACCGCCGCGCAGATCGACGAGGGCGTCGCCCGCCTGGCGCAGGCCTACCGCGCGCTGCCGGTCGCGCGGTAGCGAGCAGCGCCCCCGCCTCGCCGACGATGCTCAGCGGCCGTAGCGCTCCTTGGCGAGGACAAGCTGCTCGGGGAGCGTCACCCGCGGCGGCGGCGAGGGATCGGCGAGCACCGAGACGGTGGCCGCGACGGACGTCGTGACCGTGCAGCGCCGGCCGTCGTCGGCCACGACGACGACCTCCTCGTCGTCCCTGGCGGCCAGCACGCCCCGGCACCCGGGCTCCAGGCCCGACGCCTTGAGGTAGTGCAGGAGGTCCTCGGCCTCGTTCTCGAAGCGGACGACCTTGACGCTGGCGCCGATCTCGACGTCGGCCAGCGGGACGCCCTCGATCCGGGTGCCGACCTCGATCGGGTGCCCGTGCGGGCAGGTCTTCGCGTCGCCGATCGCGCTCTTCATGTAGGCCTCGAAGCGCGGCGACATCGCGTGCTCGAGCCGCTCGGCCTCCTCGTGCACGTCGTCCCACGGGACGCCGACCACGTCGGTCAGGTAGCGCTCGATCAGCCGGTGGCGGCTGACGATCCCGCCGGCGTGCTCCTGCCCGGACTCGGTGAAGGCGATCGCCTTCGACGCGTCGCGCGTGATGTAGCCGTCGCGCTCCAGGCGCCCGATCATCTCGTGGACCGTGGGCGCGCTGAGCTGCATGGCGCGCGCGACGTTGGCACCGGTCATCGGGAGGCCCGCCTCCTGCAGCCAGAACAGCGACTGCAGGTACTCCTCCTCGGCGACGGTGGCCTGCTCGGTCATCGAGAGCCATCGTACCCTCCCCGCGCGCGCTCCCGGCGGGATCACGGCCGCCCCCGGCCGGCAGCGCATCCGCCTACCGCGCGGCGGCACGCAGGAGCAGCTCGAGCGTGCGCGGCGAGCCCGGCCAGTGGTCGCCGAGCACCTCGGCTCCCGCGGCCCGCACGATCCCCCGCAGCACGAGCAGGACCAGCAGCGCGTCGTCGAGCAGGCCCACGACCGGGACCACGTCGGGGACCAGGTCGATCGGGCTGGCGAGATAGAGCGCCAGCGCCGCGAGGGCGACCCGGCGGCTCCGCGGCACCCGGGGGTCGCGGGCCAGCCCGGCGGCGAGACGGGCGCAGTCGGGCACCAGCCGCGCGACCGCCCGCGCCTCCTCGCGGCGGCCGCCGGCGGCCAGCAGGCCGACGAACGCCGCGTAGAGGGCGAGCGCCACGCCGGCGGCGCCCAGCGCCCCCACCCAGCCGGCGGTCATCCGCCCGGATCGCGCCGGCGGTCCCCGCGCGCGCCGAGGACGCGGGCATGCTCGGCGAAGCGCTGCTCGGCGAGGGCGAGGAACTCGCGCGTGGCCGGCGACAGCGGCACGCCCCGCCGCGTGATGAAGGCGAAGGTGTCGTACAGCGGGTCCTTGAACGGCACCCAGCCGAGCTTGCCCAGCGCCGCCGGCCCCAGCCCGAAGATCATCCCGCGGGCCAGGATCGTGTCGCCCAGGCCGTCCCGGGCCAGCTCCACCGATGCCTCGACGTCCTCGACGTCGATGATCGGCTCGATCCGCACGCCGGCCCGCTGGGCCAGCTCGTTGAGCTGGCGCCGGGTCGGGTCCTCGTTGCCGAACGAGGCGTCGGGCAGGATCAGGGGGGCGTGGGCGAGGGCCTCGATCGTCATCGGCCGCGCCAGCCGCTCGCGGGCGCAGCTCGCGTAGACGATCTCGTCGCGCATGATCGGCCGCACGTCGAGGCCGCGGTCGTCGACCGGCAGCGAGACCATCCCCGCCTCGAGCTCGCCCTCGCGCACCGCCTCGGCCGTCTCGGACGAGTTGGCGCCGACGAAGCGCACGCGCACGGCCGGGTGGTGGCGCCGGAAGGCGGCGACGATCTCCGTGCCCGGGTAGTAACGCGACGTCCCGAAGGTGCCGAACGCCGCCGTGCCCCCGCGCAGCTCGCGGACGGCGGCCACGCTGTCGCGCGCGGCCTCCACCTCGGCGAGCACCCGCTCGGCGTGCTCGCGCAGCGTCGCCCCCGCGTCGGTGACGATCAGGCCGCGCGAGGCGCGCCGGAACAGCCGCACGCCGAGCTCGGCCTCGAGGCGGCGGATCTGCTCCGACAGCGACGGCTGGGCCAGGTGCAGCTCCTCCGCGGCGGCGCTGAAGGACCCGTGTTCGCAGGCGGCGACGAAGTACTGGAGCTGCTGAAGTGTCATATAGGCGCAACCTCCTGGTCGCGAAGCCAACAAAGGCTAGCGCAGAGAGCTCAAGCGTCCGATGATGTGTACATGATCGTCATCGCCTCCATCGCCGCCGTCATCGCCTTCGACGTGCTGGCCCTCCGCTTCGGGGCGGACAGCCGCGTCGACGATGGCCGCACCAACCTCTAGCCACCACCACCCCGCAGGGCCTCCCGCGGGCGTCTCCGACGCCCGCGGCGTCGTTCTGTGCCTGCTGTCGTGCCTCGGCTTCGGCGCCATGGCGATCATCGCCAAGGACGCCTACGCCGCGGGCGCCGGCGCCCTGACGCTGCTGGCCGTCCGCTTCTCCCTGGCCGCGGTCGCGCTCTGGGCGCTCGTCGCCTCCCAGCGCCGCTCGCGCGCCGTCCTCGCCGCCGCCCGCCCGCGGGCGCGCCGCCGCCAGAGGCTGGCCGCGCTCGCGCTCGGCGCCGGCGTGTACGCCGTCGAGGCCGGCCTGTTCTACGCCGCGCTGCTGCGCATGGACGCCTCGGTGACCGAGCTGCTGCTCTACGGCTACCCGGGCATCGTCCTGATCGCCGCCGCGCTGCTGGGCCGCGAGCGCGTCTCCGCCCAGCGCGCCGGCGCGCTCGCCGTGGCCACGGGCGGGGTCGTCCTCGTCATGCTCGGCGGCGGCGCCGGCGCCCTGGATCCGCTCGGCGTCGTGCTCGCCCTCGGCTCGGCCCTCGCCTACGCGGGCTACGTGCTGGCCGCCGACCACCTCGGCGGCGCGCTGGACCCGTTCGAGCTCGCCGCGCTGGTCGCCACCGGCGCCGCGATGGCCCTGATGGCCGCGGGCGCCGCCTCCGGCGGCCTGCACTTCGCGGCGCTCGGCCCGCGCGCGTGGGTCGACGCCGCCGGGCTGGCCGCGCTGTGCACGGTCCTGCCGATGGTCACGCTGTACGCCGGGATGCGCCGCGTGGGCCCCGCCACCGCGAGCATCGTCTCCTGCGCCGAGCCGGTGCTCACCGTCGCCCTCGCGGTCGTCCTGCTGGGCGAGCGGCTGGGGGCCGTGCAGGCCGCCGGCGGCGCGCTGGTCGTGCTGGCCGTCCTGCTGATCCAGCGCCGGGGTACGGTGCAGGGCGATGCCGCTCCCGCTCGCCCCGCCGTTGCTCCCCCAGCTCGCGCGCTCGCGAGCAGCGCTGCCTGACGCCGACGGCTGGGCCTACGAGCCCAAGTGGGACGGCTTTCGCGCGATCGCCTTCGTCGACGGCGACGCGGTCGAGCTGCAGTCGCGCAACGGCAAGCCGCTGACGCGCTACTTCCCCGAGCTCGCGTTCCCCGCCGGCCGCTACGTGCTCGACGGCGAGATCGTCATCTTCGGCGAGGGCCGGCGGCAGGAGTTCGACCGGCTCGGCCAGCGCATCCATCCCACGGCCTCACGAGTGGCGCGGCTGGCCCAGGAGACCCCGGCGACGTTCATGGCCTTCGACCTGCTCGCGCGCGAGGACGAGGTCCTGCTCGAGCTGCCCTACGACGCCCGCCGCGCGGCGCTCGAGGCGCGGGTGGGCGGCGCGGTCGAGCTGACTCCCGTCGTCCATGCCGCCGCCGACGCCGAGCACTGGCTGCAGACCGCCGAGGGCGTCATCGCCAAGGAGCGCGACGCGCCGTACCGCCCCGGGGAGCGGGTGGGGATGGTGAAGGTCAAGCGCGTGCGCACGATCGACGCGGTCGTGCTCGGCTGGCGCCCGGGCAAGGCCGAGGGCACCGTCGGCTCGCTGATCCTCGGGCTGTACGACGCCGGCGGCCGCCTGCACGAGGTCGGGCACTCCAGCGGCTTCACGGCGAAGGACAAGCGCGCGCTCGTCGAGCGCCTGGCCCCCTACGAGACCGGCGAGCGCGGCTCCGGCGACCCGTCGCGCTGGACGGCGGGCCGCGAGCTCGAGTGGGTCAAGCTGCGGCCCGAGCTGGTCGTCGAGGTGACCTTCGATCACGTCAGCGACGGGCGCATCCGCCACGGCGCCAAGGTGCAGCGCTGGCGCGAGGACAAGCCGCCGGAGGCATGCGGGATCGAGCAGCTCGACGGGTGAGCGTCGAGGAGGCGGTCGCCCGCTACGCGGCCGGCTGGTTTCCCATGGACGACGATGAGGCCGGCGGCGAGCTGCCGTGGTACGCGGTCGAGCAACGGGCGGTCCTGCCCCTCGGCGCGCCGGAGCGCGCGGCGCTGGCGCGGCGCGTGCGGCGCGACCTGCGGGCCTGCGCCGCCTTCGAGCTGCGTTTGGACGCGGCCTACGAGCGGGTGCTCGACGCCTGCGCCGTCCCGCC
Source organism: Solirubrobacteraceae bacterium (assembly GCA_025928415.1). Lineage (GTDB taxonomy): Bacteria > Actinomycetota > Thermoleophilia > Solirubrobacterales > Solirubrobacteraceae > Paraconexibacter. The sequence continues at coordinate 5,605 of JAICJK010000119.1, forward strand.
CGACCCGGGCGACGGCGTCTGGATCTCCGAGCGCCTGAAGGGCCTCTACCGCCGCCTGCACGCCGCGGGCTGGTCGCACTCCTTCGAGCTCTGGACGCCGGAGGGCGAGCTCGCGGCCGGCATCCTCGGCGTGCTCATCGGCCGCGCGGCGATCCTCGAGTCGATGCGCAGGCTGCGCCCCGGCGCGGGCAACGCGCTGCTCTCCCGCACGCTCGACCTGCTCGCCGCGCGCGGCATGGCGCTGTGCGACATCCAGCTCCCGACCGACCACACGCTGCGCCTCGGCGCGCAGGTGCTCGAGCGGGAGGCCTTCGACGCGGCGCTGGCCGCCGCGGTGGGCGCGCGCTGACCCCCTACTCCTCCGCCCGCGCGCGGCTGGGCTGCACGCGCTTGGGCTCGCCCGGCATCTTGGGGAAGTTCGGCGGCCACGGCGCGTCGCCGAGCCCCTGCTCCTCGTCGCGCCGCGAGAGGTCGAGCAGGGCGTCCAGGCGGCACGGGTGCTCGTCGATCGCGCCGATCGGGTCGCCGCGCTCGCGCAGCCGCGCGGGCACCGTGTCCAGGCGCAGGTCCTCCGGCTCGACGTCGGCGACCTCGTCCCAGGCCAGGCCGCAGGAGACCTTCGCGTCGGCGACCGCGCGCACCGAGTAGGCGCTGGCGATCGTGCGGTCGCGCGCGTTCTGGTTGTAGTCGAGGAAGACGCCGACGCGCTCCTCCTTCCACCACTTCGACGTCGCGCGCCCCGGCATCCGGCGCTCGACCTCGCGGGCGAGCGCGAGCGCCGCCCGGCGCACCTCCTGAAAGCCCCACTCGGGGAACAGGCGCACGTAGACGTGGATGCCGCGCGAGCCGCTGGTCTTCGGCCAGCCGGTGCAGCCGTGCTCCTCCAGCACGTCGTGCACGGTCAGCGCGACCTCGCGGACCTCGGAGAACGGGACGTCGGGCTGCGGGTCGAGGTCGATGCGCAGCTCGTCGGGATGCTCGAGGTCCGAGCGCCGCGACGGCCACGGGTTGAAGTCGATGTTGCCGAGGTTGGCCGCCCACACCAGGTGGGCGGCGTCGACGGGCGCCATCTCCGTGGCGCTGCGCCCCGAGGGGAAGTGCACGGTGGCGGTCTGCAGCCACTCGGGCGCGCCCTTGGGCACGCGCTTCTGGAAGAAGACGTCGCCCTCGACGCCGTCGCGCCAGCGCTTGAGGACGGTCGGGCGCTCGAACAGCCCGGTGAGCACCGCGTCGGCGCACTCGAGGTAGTACTCGATCAGGTCCATCTTGGTGAACCCGCGGGCGGGGAAGTAGACCTTGCCGGGCGAGGAGACCCGGACCTCCTGCCCCGCGGCATCTACGGTGGTGTACTCGCGTGCCGGCATCGTGTGAGCAAGGATGCCCGATCGATGCGCCGCCCGGTTCTCGTCGCCCCCGACGCCTTCAAGGGCACGTTCTCCGCGGCGCAGGTCGCGGCGGCGGCCGGCCGGGGCCTCGAGGCCGGGGGCGAGCCGCCCCCGGACCTCTGCCCGCTGGCCGACGGCGGCGAGGGGACGCTCGCGGTGCTGC
>JAICJK010000667.1 GCA_025928415.1 Solirubrobacteraceae bacterium
CGGGCGCCGGATCGACGCGCAGCCCCGTGCGCCCGGACGGCCGGGCGCGGCGCAGGAGCGTCCGCCCCGCCGGGTCCGTGGCGTGCACGCGCACGAGGTAGCGCCCGGGGACCAGCACCGTGCCCCGCGGCCAGCCGCGCCGCACGGTCCGGCCCGTGCGCACGGCGCCGAGGTCCAGGCGGGCGATGGCGCCCCCGGCGACGGGCAGCAGGACGACCCGCGCGCGCACCGACCGCACGCCGGGCTCGTCGATGCGCAGCACGATCCGCGGCAGCGACCGGCCGGAGACGACGCGGGCGGGCGTCACCGAGAAGCGGGTGGCGACGGGCTGCAGCCGGGTGGCGCGCGCGACCGGCGCGCCGTAGGCGACCCCGCCGGGCGAGGCTCCGGCGGCGGGCGCGGCGGCACCGCCGGGGGAGGCGAGCGCCGCGGCGGGCGTGAGGGCGAGGGCGGCGGAGGTCAGGAGGGCGAGGCGCATCCTCCAGGTGGGTCGGGCGGCCCGGTGAAGCCGCCGAAGACGGGCCCCCGAGTTGCGCAGCTTCGCCCCCGCGAACCTCCATCGGACCGCGGGCGCCCCGTTGCAGAGTCAGGCCTTACCGCTCCAGCATGCGGGCGAGCAGTTCCTTCGCCCCGTCCTTGGCCAGCGGTTCGTTCAGGTTCCCGCACTTGGGCGACTGCACGCACGACGGGCAGCCCGCCTTGCAGCCGCACTCCGCGATCAGCCGGTAGGCGTCCCCGGCCAGGCGCTCGAACAGCGCGAAGCCCTGGCGGGTGATGCCCACGCCGCCGGGGTGCCCGTCGTAGATGAAGATCGTCGGGCCGCCGGTCTGCGGATGCAGGTTGGTCGACAGCCCCCCGATGTCCCAGCGGTCGCACATGGCGATCAGCGGCAGCACCGCGATCTGCGCGTGCTCGGTGGCGTGCAGCGTCCCGAGCAGGATCTCCATCGGGAACTCGTCGGCCAGCAGGCTCGGGTCCAGCTCGTACCACAGCGCGCGCGTGGTGAACGACGTGGCCGGCAGGTCGAGCGCCTCCAGGTCGATCACCTCGTGGCTGGGCAGCTGCTTGCGCTGGTAGGCGAGCACCTGCTCGGTGACGGTCACCACGCCGTAGCTGAGCGTCACCCCGAGCGTCTCGCGGCGGTCCAGCAGCTTCTCGACGTACGTCTCGGTCTCCTGCTTGGGCTGCGTGTACCAGTCGCCGGCGAACGGCTCGACGAGCGCGTGGCGCGCGTGGAGGTCGAGCTCGCGGACCTCGTAGGAGCGGCCCTGGTGCAGGTAGATCGCGCCGTCGTGGACGGTGGAGTGCGCGCGGGCCGACTCGACGGTCCCGAGCATCTCCCCCGAGGCGGTGTTCACGACGCGGAACTGGTCCGGCGAGGCCGAGCGCAGGGCGACGCGCGCGGCGGGGAAGTCCTCCGGCCGGCGCAGGACGAACGCGCCGCGGCGCTCGATCAGGTCCCCGCGCGCGGCGAGGTGCTCGGCGTGCAGGCGCACGCGCGGGCCGAGCGTGTC
>JAICJK010000331.1 GCA_025928415.1 Solirubrobacteraceae bacterium
CTCGCGACCGCTGACACGCGCGCCGCGACGTTGACCGTCGCGCCGAAGTAGTCCCCGTCGCGCTCGACGGCGGGACCGTGGTGCAAGCCGACCCGGACCTCCGGGGCGCCGTGGCCGCGCATCAGCTCGTGGGTGATCCGCAGGCCGAGCAGGACGGCCGCGCCGGGATCGGGGATCCGCAGCATCAGCGCGTCGCCGATGGTCTTCAGGTGCGCGCCGTCGCAGCCGGGCAGCTCCGCCTTGACCGCCTCGCAGAAGCCCGCGACCAGGTCCGCCGCCTGCTCGTCGCCGTGGGCCTCGGTCAGGGCGGTGAAGCCCGCGATGTCGGCGAACAGGAACGTCGCGGCCCCCGCGTCCTGGCCTGCTGTGTGCGCATCGGTCATGGCGTGGTCGGCGTGGATCATGACGTCCCGTCCCCGACGGCGCCCAGGACCGTGCGCAGCAGGGCCGCCTCGATCTCCGCCTCCGGAAGGCGGCCGGCCCGCAGCTCGCCGCTGGCGGCATGGACGAGCGCCAGCAGCATCGACAGGTGCCACGCCGCGGGGACCTCGGCGCGGAACGACCCGTCGCGGCGGCCGCGCTCGATCAGGGGCTCCAGCGCGCCCAGGACCGAGCCGTGCAGGTCGCGCAGGTCGTGCGGCTCGCGCTGGACGTTGACGGCGACCAGGGCGTGGTAGCGCCCGAGGCCCCGCCAGGTCGCGGCGACCACGCGCCGCAGCGCCTCGGCGGGCGCGCCGCGGCCGGGCTCGGCGGCCACGATGAGCTCCGTGACGTCCTCGACGGCGCGGCGGGTCACCGCCTCCAGCAGTGCCTCGCGCGTCGGGAAGTGGACGTAGACGGTGGCCCGCACGACGCCCGCCCGGCGGGCGATCTCGGCCATGCTGGCCTCGGGATCGCCCGCCAGCGCCTCGACGGTGGCGTCCAGGATCCGCGCGATGCTGCGCTCGGCGTCCGCGCGCCGGCGGGGAGGGCGCGTGCTCGGGGCGTCGGGGCGGGCGGAGCTCATCGGCGGGTCAGTGGATCGCAACGCGCGGGGCGACGCGCAGCCTGGGCAGGAAGGTGCGCGCGGGAGGGAGTATCGCGAGCGCGAGGACCGCCGCCCCGCCGGCGATGACCGCGGCCGCCACGAAGGCGTCGCCGAGCCCTCCGGGCGAGGCGGACACGGCCGCCGGCCCCGCGCCGGCGGCGATCGTGGTCAGCACCGCGATGCCGAGCGCCCCGCCGACCTCGTGGCCGGTGGTGTTCAGCGCCGACAGCATGCCGCCCTCCTCCTCGCCGGCGCCGGTCAGCACGGCGACCGCGACGGACACCAGGACCAGGCCGAGGCCGGGGCCGGCGACGAGCATGCCGGGCAGCACGTCGGCCACGTAGCCGCCGCCCGCCCCCGCGCTCGAGAGCAGCAGCATGCCCGCGGCGGCCAGGGCGAAGCCGCCGGCCAGCGGCAGCCGCACGCCCACGCGGGTCACGAGCGCGCTGCCGGCGTGCGCGCCGGCCCCGGTCGCCACGGCGAAGGGCAGGAAGGCGAGCCCGGTCTCCAGCGCGCCGGCGCCCAGCACGCCCTGCAGGTACAGCGAGCACAGCAGGAAGGCGCCGAACAGCACCGCCGCCCCGGCGAGCATCATCGCGAAGCCGCCGCCGATCGCCCGGTCGGCCAACCGCCCGACGCGCAGCAGGGGATCGGCGGTCCGCAGCTCCAGCGCCGCGAACCCGGCGAGACCGGCCAGTCCGGCGGCGGCGAGGCCCAGCGTCTGCGCCGAGGCCCAGCCGGCGACGGAGGCCTGCGAGAGCGCGTAGACGAGCGCCGCGACGCTGGCGGTGGCGATCACTGCGCCGCGCGCGTCCAGGTCCCGCCGGCGCTCGGGGGCCGGGTCGGCCGGCACGGACCTGACCGCGCCCGCCGCCAGCCCGACGCCGACCGGGAGGTTGACGAGGAAGATCGCGCGCCAGTCCGCGAGCTCGGTCAGCGCGCCGCCGAGCAGCACGCCGAACGCGGCGCCGGCCCCGCCGACCGCGCCCCACGCGCCGAGCGCCTTCGCCCGGTCGGGCCCCGGGAAGGCGGCCATGATGATCGACAGCGCGGCCGGGGACAGCAGCGCCGCGCCGAGGCCCTGGCCGGCCCGCGCGGCGAACAGCGTGCCCGCACCGCCGGCGAGCGCCGAGGCCAGCGACGAGGCCGTGAACACCGCCAGGCCGGCGAGGAAGACGCGACGGCGCCCGAGGACGTCCGCCGCGCGCCCGCCGAACAGCAGCAGGCTGCCGAAGACGAGCGAGTAGCTGGTGATCGTCCAGCCGATGTCGGCGCCGGAGATCCGCAGGTCGCGGGCCAGGTCGGGCAGCGCGACGTTCACCGCGCTGATGTCGAGGATGACCATGAGCTGCGCGACGCAGAGGAGAACAAGCAGCGCGCGGCGAGAGCCGGGGGAGGCGGCGGCCTCGGCGGCTTGACGGCGGTGGGTGTGCAGGCGGTGCATGCGGGCTCCGATCATGAAGGCAGACAGCAATGTCTGGAATACGAAACCAGACAGCGATGTCTGATGTCAAGTGGAGCGCCTCGAGCGCGTGCCGTAGCGCAGGAAGACGACGCCGCCGGCGAAGCGGCGCTCGTCGAGCAGCTCGAGCTCGATGCGGACGTCGCCGGGAAGCCAGCGGGTCCCGCCGCCGACCACGATCGGCGTGACGAAGAGCTGGCACTCGTCGACCAGCCCGGCCGCGAGCGCCTGCCCGGCGAGGCCGGGGCCGCCCACGCTGAGATCGCGGGCCGCCCGGGCTTTCAGCTCCCGGATCGCGCCGGGGTCGAAGGCGCGCTCGATCCGCGTCCGGGCGCTGGACACCGTCCCGAGGCTCGTCGAGTAGACCACCTTGTCGGCCGCCCGCCACAACTCGGCGAAGTCGCGACTGACCGGCGGCTCGCCCGCGCCGGCGCCCGCCGTCTCCCAGTAGGCCATCGTCTCGTACATCCGGCGCCCGTACAGGTACGTGCCGACCGGGCGCTCGAGGTCGTTGACGAAGCCGTGCACCTCCGCGTCCGGCGCGGCCCAGTCGAAGCCGCCGTCCGCGTCGGCGACGTAGCCGTCGAGCGACGCGATCGCCGAGTAGATCAGCTTGGCCATCGTGCACCGGGCATGGCGAGGCGCAGATGATGACGCCGCCGTCCCGCGGGCGCCGGCGCGCCGCGCCGCTCGGCGGGCTCAGCGGCTGGTGCGCACGAGCAGCGCCGAGCCGGCCGGCACCGTCACGCGGAGGCTGCCGTCGCGCGCGGCGCGGCGATGGGCCACGCGGCGCGGGTGCCATCCGCCGCGGTCGTCGACGGTGGCCCCGGCCAGCCGGACGCCCCCGGACGCGGCCAGCGCCGGCGCGGTCAGCGGCAGCAGAGCGCCCGACCGCAGGCGCCGGCCGCTTCGCGTGCGGATCGCCAGGCGCACGCGGTGCGTGCCGGCGTTGACCGCCACGACGTCCAGGCCGCGTCCACCGGGCCGGCGCAGCGCGTCGACGGTCAGCGAGCGGGGGTGTGGCGAGACCGCGGCGCGGGCGAACCGGTCGCCGATCAGGCGGCGGAAGAGCAGCAGCCCGTACCACTCGGGCATCGCGCGCAGCCGGCCCTTGGCGTAATCGTCGGGCGTCTGCCCGCACAGCGGCGAGTAGCCCGTGCACTCCGGCAGCGTGTGGAACGTCGCGCCGGTCAGTCCTGCCCGGGCCGCGGCGAGCTGGTAGCGCACCGCCCACAGCGCGGCCGCGAACGTGTTGCTCACGCCCTCGCGCCCGCGACATCCGATGTTGTTGGTCTCGCCGAGCCGCACCGGGACACCGAAGGCCCGGCCGATCGCCGCGAACGTCGCGAAGTACTGCGCGTCCCGGCGGGCCTGGGCCCGGCTCAGCAG
>JAICJK010000589.1 GCA_025928415.1 Solirubrobacteraceae bacterium
ACATCCCGCTTGTTCTGGCTCGCGAGCTCAGCCATCTCCGTCTCCTCCTCGAGCGCCGTCGTCCGGCCTTCGGGGCGTTTCCAAGCCGGGGCGGGTCGCAAACGACCAGGGCCCGCGGGTGTCAGATCCGTGTAACCCGAGCAACCTCGCGGACGTCTGAGCGGTCGTGAGCCCGGAATCCGACGACGCCGACCTCGTGCGCCGCACCACGCGCGGAGAGCTGACGGCCTTCGAGCAGCTGGTCGACCGCCACCGGCCCGTGGTGGTCCGGGTCGCGGCGGGGATCGTCGGCTCCGAGGAGGCCGAGGACGTCAGCCAGGACGCGTTCCTGCGCGCCTTCCACCGGCTCGAGCGCTTCCGGGGCGAGGCGCCGTTCCGCTCCTGGCTGCTGCGCATCACCCACAACGCGGCGCTCGACCACCTGGCCCGCCGCCGCCCGGAGCCGGTCGACCCGGAGACGTTGGACGCATCGCCGCAGAGCGCCGTGCGGGCCCCGGCGGAGCGCCTCGAGCTGCGGGAGCGCATCGAGCGCCTGGAGCGCAAGCTGCGCGGGCTGTCGGCCGAGCACCGCGCCGTGCTCGTCCTGCGCGACGCGGAGGGCCTCAGCTACGAGGAGATCGCCGAGATCACCGCGTCGCCGCTGGGCACCGTGAAGGGCCGTCTGCACCGCGCGCGGCGCGAGTTCATCGAGATGCTGCGTGCCAACACCTACGACTGGGAGCTCCCACGATGACCGAGATCCCCGAGCCGCCGCCCGACGCGGCCGAGTCGCGGGCCATCGAGCTCGTGCGGCTCGTCGGCGCGCGCCAGCCGGACGTCCACCCCGGCTTCACGTCCGAGGTGGTGACGCGGGCGCGCGTGCAGCGCGCCTTCGCCGTGCCCGCCCGCGCGCTCGGCGGCCTGCTGGCCGCGCTCGCCACCGCGCTCGGCGCGGCCGTCCGCGGCGCGAGGAGAGCGCCATGACCGCGACCGTGATCCAGCGCGCCGGCGACCAGCTCGGGGACTTCCTGCCCCGCCTGGGCGGCGCGCTCGTCCTGTTCGTCCTCGGGCTGTTGATCGCCGCGATCGCCGGGCGCCTCACCCGCAAGGCGCTCGTGCGCGCCGGCCTGGACCGCCTCGCCGAGCGCGCCGGCGCGAACGACGTGCTCGGGCGCGGCGGGCTCGGCGGCTCGTTGTCGGCGCTCGTGGCCACCGCCGTGCGGCTGACGATCGTCGTCGTCGCCGCGTTCGCCGCGCTCACGCTGCTCGGCCTCTCCTTCCTCAGCGACTCGCTCAATCAGGGCGTCCTGTTCATCCCCCGGCTGCTGACGGCGCTGGCGCTCGTGCTCATCGGGATCGTCGCGGGCGCGCTGGCCCGCGCCTGGGTCGAGCGCACCTCCGCGCAGCTGGACTTCCCCGTGGCGATCGGACCCGTCGTTCAGGTCCTGATCGTGGCCATCTTCGCGCTCTGCGGCGCCGCGCAGGCCCGCGTCGCCGTCGCGCCGCTCATCGTGGTCGCGCTCGTGCTGCTCGGCGCGATCGCGGTCACGCTCGCGCTCGCCTTCGGGCTCGGGGCGCGCGAGGTCGCGCGCTCGCTCACGAGCGGCCGCTACGCCCGGGCGGACTTCGCGGTCGGCCAGACGATCCGCGTGGGAGACGTGCGCGGCGAGATCCTGCGCATCGACGCCGCGGCGCTGACGCTGCGGGCGGGCGAGGAGCGGATCCGGATCCCGAACAGCGTCGTGGTCGAGCAGATCGTGGTGATCGAGCAACCCGCGGAACCGATCGTGTAACCGCAGCCGTACCCGGGTCGTCCTGGAGGGATGTGCCCAGGACGACCCCGAACCGCGAACGGGAGCTCTTCGCGCGCCTGCGCGCCGCCCCGACCCCGGCGAACCGCGAGGCGGCGGTCAGGCGCTACCTCCCGCTCGCGCACGC
>JAICJK010000237.1 GCA_025928415.1 Solirubrobacteraceae bacterium
ATGCGCGCGCGCAGGTCACACCCGTTCGACACCGGGCGCGCGCGTGTCAAAACCCGCGTGCGGAGCCCGCGCGCCTGCTAAGAGGCTGTCTCAGAACCTTGGCCGCGCTGTGGCGGCCGCCCCGCGGCGCCAGGAGCCACCCGGCCGCTTGCGAAGGCCACCAGCATCGGCTGCGCGGCCGGGCGGCTCCTGCCATCCACGGATGCGGGCGCCACACCACGCCGTCGGGTTCTGAGACAACCTCTAATGGGCCGCGCCGCGGCGCGCGGAGGGCGCGGCTCGCGGCCTCCTGCGCGACGCTCAGTCGACGGGGACCTCGGCGCGGACCCGCGTCCCCCGGCCCGGGCTGCTGGCGACCTCGAGCGCGCCGTCGAGCGTCTCCACGCGATCGCGGAGCCCGCTGAGGCCCGAGCCGGCGCCCGGATCGGCGCCGCCGACGCCGTCGTCGGAGACCTCGATCCGGGCGTGCCCGTCGACCCGCTCGACGCGCACCTGCGCGGCGCCGGCCCGCGCGTGCTTGACGACGTTGGCGAGCGACTCCGAGACGACGTAGTAGGCGGCGGCCTCGGCGGCCGCGGGCAGGCGCTCCCCCAGCCGCACCTCGAGCTCGACCGGGAGCGGCGCGCGGGCGGCGAGCGCCTCGAGCGCGGCCTGCAGGCCGCGCTCGGTGAGCACGGCGGGATGCAGGCCGCGGGCCAGCTCGCGCAGCTCGGTCAGCGCCTCGGCGAGCTCGTCGGCCGCATGCGCGATGAGCTCGGTGGCCTCCGCCGGCGCGGCGTCGATCTTCGCCGCGGCGAGCCGCAGCCCGAGCGACAGCGCGACCAGCCGCTGCTGGGCGCCGTCGTGGAGGTTGCGCTCCAGGCGCCGGCGCTCGGCCTCCCCGGCCTCGACGATCCGCGCCCGCGAGGCCTGCAGCTCGGCCAGGCGGGCGTGCAGCTCGTCCTGGAGCTCGCGCCGCTCGGCCTCCCGCCGGCGCCGCTCGGTGAAGTCGCGCACGATCGTGACGACCTCGTCGGTCCCGCTGGGCACCATCCGCGACTCGAAGCAGCGCGCCACGCCGCCGATCGTCAGCTCGTACTCGACCGTGCTCATGCCCGCGGTGTCGAGGGCGTGCTCGGCGCAGGCGAGCACCGCGTCGGCCACGTCCGCGGGGAGCACCTCCCGGACGTTGTTGCCCAGCAGCTCTTCCGGCGGGCGCACCAGGCCGGAGGTGTCGTGGGCGGTGACGTCGAGGTAGGTGCCGTCCCGCGCGATCCGGAACATCAGGTCGGGGATCGCGTCGAGCAGGGCGCGGTTGCGCGCCTCGAAGCGCCGGACGGTCTCCAGCGCGGCCTCGTTGGCCAGCGCGATGCCCGCCGCTGCGCCGACCGCGTCGAGCAGCTCCGGGCGCAGCCGCAGCGACCGGTCGTGGACGAGCGCGCCGGCGGGCCGTCCCTGGTGCAGGATCGGCGTCACGACGCGGCCGTCGCCGGGGTCCGCGGCGATGGCGCGATCGGCGGCCGGGCGCCGCACGAGCTCCAGCGACGGGTCGCCGAGCGCGCGGCGCACGGCGTCCTCGAGCCCGCTGGACTCGGGCTGCTCGCGGAGCTCGACGAGCAGCTCGCCGACGGCCGCGCGCGACCGCCCTTGCAGCACGACGGCGGCGAACGCGCCCGGCAGGGCCAGCGCGGCGAGCAGGCCGATGCCCATCCCCGCCAGCCCCGCCGACGAGGAGAGCGGGACGACCGCGAGCCCGACGGCGAAGATCAGCAGCCCGCCCGAGCCGGCCCACAGCACGGGCACGAGCTGGCGGCGGGCCGCCGGCGTGGCGCCGCGGACGCGCCGGGCGAGCACGACCGCCACGGTGAGCGCGAGGGCGATCGCGATGGCCGCCTCGAGCTCGAGCAGGCCGGTGGCGAGCCCCGGTCGCGCGTCGAGCAGGGCGAGGTTGCGCGGGTGGGCGCTGTGGTAGCGCGTGAGCGGGTCGAAGAGGACCGCGACGGCCTGCAGCGCGAGGACGTCGAGGTAGGCGGCGGCGGCGAGCGCGCGCCGCAGCGGGGTCCCGAGACGGCCCGTGGGGAACGCGAGCAGCGCGTGCAGGAGCACGGCGAAGACGAGGTTCGAGCTGAAGACGCCGATCGCGTAGGCGACCGCCCCGTTCGCGTCGTGGAGCACGCCCAGCAGCGAGGTGAACCCCACGGCGGCGAGCAGCAGCCCGAAGCGCGCGTACGCGCGCCCGCGCACCGCGACCACCCCGGCGCCGACGAACGACAGGCAGACCAGCGCCGACAGCAGCGTCTGGCCCAGCGGATGCGGCGCGATCCGGCTGACCGCCAGGACGTACGCCGCCGCGCCGACCGCGGCCAGCGCCGCCCCCAGCAGCGCGGGGGCGAGCATGGCCTCCAGGCGCGAGGACGACCCCTCCCGCAGCCGGCCCCGTGCCGGCGCGGCGGGCGCCGGCGAGGTCGGCCGGAGTGCCGGCTCGCTCATTCCCCGCAGGCTAGTACACGCCGCCGGGGCCGCGGGCGCCGCAGGCGCGTGCGGCGACTACCGCCAGGCGTGGGCGACGAGCCTGCCCTGCTGGGGCGAGTACCGGGTGCCGCGGAGGCGGCGATACCCGGCCCGCGCGAGCCGGAGGCCCCGCCGCTCGCCGTAGACGTCGACCTTCCGGAACCCCTCCGCCCCCAGCATGCCCGCCAGCGCCTTGCTGTTGGGGCCCCAGTAGTTGGATGGGTCGCCTTCCATCTCGTCGCCCGGGTAGAACGCCATCGCCGCGCGCCGGTGGTCCAGCAGGTCGGCATGGGTCTCGACGACGAGCAGATGCCGGCAGACGCTCGCCGCGCGCTCGAGGACCAGCCACGGGTTCGGCAGGTGGTAGAAGACCCCGAGGAAGAACACGACGTCGAAGGTGCCGATCGTCTCGGGCGAGATGTCCGGCAGGCCGATGTCGAGCGGTTCGACGCGCGACCCGAGCACCTCGTGAGCGAGGCGGAACCCCTGCTGGGTCCCCCAGCCACGCGGACCCCACGCCGGCGGGCGCCAACACGCGGGATCCATCGCCACGACGCGCTGAGCGCCCCGGCGCTCGGCTTCGAACGCGAAGAAGCCGTCCCACGAGCCGATGTCCAGGACGGTCTGGCCGTCGAAGCGCGCGGGCAGGCGCAGCTTTCTCAGCTTGGCGGCCGACTCGTCGTGCCCTGGCGTCGTGACGCCGTCGCCGAGATCGATCTGGTGGAACCACCGGATCTCCGCGACGCGTCGCTTCAGATCTTCGTTCGTCAACTGCCGACCTCGTTTCGGGGCTGGGCGGCGGCAGTCTAGGGCGTCTCGCGCCGCTCAGCCCGCGGTCAGCCCGTCGAGCCGCGCCTGGGTGCGCATCTCGGCCAGGATCCGCTCCAGGCGCGGCTCGGCCTCGGTGTCCACGTGCGTCATCGCCGCGGCGACGGCGGGGTGGACCTGGCCGATCTGGCGATGCATCTCGTGCGCGACCGCGCGGTAGGACGGGTGGCCCTCGCGGCCGGAGCGCAGCTCCACGAGCTGCATCGCCGCGCGGGCGTTGAGGTCCAGCACGAAGCGGATGCGGTAGCCGAGGCACAGCGCGTAGGCCGCCGCGCGCGCGTCGTGCCCGGCGGCCACCAGCCGCTCGTACTCGGCCCGCGAGCCGTCCAGCGCGCGCTCGTACTCCGCCCCGCAGCCCGCGGCGACGACCTCCTCGGGCACGCCGGCCCCGAGGTCGGGCGTCAGCGCCTGCCACTGCACCGTGAGCATCCGGTGGCGCTGCAGGTCGCGGAAGGCGCCGTAGTCCGCGACGATCTCGAAGCGGTAGCGCAGCACCTCCAGGCCGCGGCCGGGCCGGTGGCGGCGGTTGGCCCGCCCGCCCAGCAGGTCGGCCAGCAGCGCGGCGCGCTCGTCGCCCGACAGCGCGGCCAGGCGGATCCGCGCGTCCTCCTCGGCGACCCCGGCGGCCTCGAACAGCAGCGCGGCCAGCAGCGCGTCCTCGTCCCCGTCGACGTGCAGCAGCCGCACGCTCGGCCGCGCGTCGCCGCCGCCCGCGGCGGGGCGGTCGAGGCCGAGGCGCGCCACCCAGCGCCCGGCCGCCGCGTCGCGCTCGCGCAGGTAGCCGATCCACTCGCCGCCGCGGTCGGGGCGCTCCACGCGCGCGACGAAGCTCGGCATCACCGCGCGCACCGCGTCCAGGATGCCCTCCCCGTAGGCGCGCGCCTCGGGCAGCGGGTGGGCGAGCAGGTGCAGGATGAGCTGCTCGTAGGTCTGGCCGGTCGCGTAGATGCCCATGTGCGACAGCGACGCCGCGGGCAGCAGCCCGCGCAGCAGGTCGAGCGCCTTGGCCTGCACCGCGCGGTCGCGGGCCGGGGACGGGTCCCCGGCGAACGTCGCCTCGACCCACCCGCGCACGCGCGGCAGCAGGTCGGCGTAGGTCGCGAACAGCGCGTCCATGGCGGCCTCGTACTCGGGGCCGAAGGCGGGCTCGCGGTGGTAGCGGTAGCCGGGCCCCGCGGCGGCGAAGGCGACCTTGCCGTCGTAGGGGATGTAGCGCGTGGACTGCTCGAGGTAGGCCGCCAGGCGCGGGCGCTGCAGCACCTTGGTCATGACGTTCGACGTCCACTCGCAGGCCACGTGCGCGCCGCCGAGCTGGGCGACCGAGTCGTCCCCGTAGCCCACGAAGATCCGCTCGTAGAGCGCCGCGGCGCGCGCGCCCTCCTCGGCCTCCCAGGCGGGAGACTCCGCGGGCAGCGACGCGGCGAACTCGTCGATCAGCAGCCGCCGCAGCGTGCCCTGGTAGCGCGAGTAGCG
>JAICJK010000247.1 GCA_025928415.1 Solirubrobacteraceae bacterium
GGGCCGGACGGCGGCGAGCGGCTGCGGCCCGGCTCGGGCGCCGGGCACGGCACCGACCCGCTGCGCTACGCCCCCGCCGACCGCGCGGCGTTCGAGGCCCGCGCGGCGGCCGGGCTGGCCCACGTGCTCTACGCCAAGTCGCCGGGCGGCGCCGTGGCCAGCGCGCGGCGCACGGCCCGCTGGCGCCCGCTCGTCGACGCCGCCGCGCGGCGCGCGCGCCTGGACCCGGACGAGCTGGAGGCCATCGTGCTGCTGGAGAGCGCCGGCCGTCCCGACGCCACGGCGTCGGACGACCTCGACGGCGCCGCCGGGCTCACGCAGATCCTCGCCGAGACCGCGCGCAACCTGCTCGGCATGCGCGTCGACGTGCGCGCGAGCGAGCGCCTCACCCGCGGGATCGCCCGCGGCCACCGGGTCGCGGCGCGCGAGCGCGAGCGCCGGCGCGTCGACGAGCGCTTCGATCCCGCCAAGGCGCTCGCGGCGACCGCGCGCTACCTCGTGCTCGCCCGGCGGACCCTCGGGCGCGACGACCTGGCCGTCGTCAGCTACCACATGGGCATCGGCAACCTGCAGCAGGCGCTCGCCGCCTACGGAGGCGGGCGGGTCCCCTACGCGCAGCTCTTCTTCGACTCCTCCCCGCTGCACCATCCGAAGGCCTGGGCGAAGCTCGCGAGCCTCGGCGACGACTCCGCGACCTACCTGTGGCGCGTGCGCGCGGCGCAGCGGATCATGCGCGCCTACCGCGCCGACCCCGCCGCGCTGGCGGCCACCGCGGCGCTGCAGACCGCCCGCAACTCGGCCGAGCTCGTGCTGCGCCCGCCGGGGCACACGCCGGCCTTCGCCGGCGCCGCGGCGATCCGCCGCGCGACGGCCGCCGGCGGGCTGCTCGCGCTGCACGACCGCTCCCTGGCGCCCTACGGCCTGCGGATCGACCCGTCGATGGGCGAGCTCGGGCCGCGGCTCGGGGCCACGGCCGCGACCTATCGCGTCCTGCGACCCGGGGCGCTCGCCGTGGCCCGGTATCTCGGCGCCGGCGTCCAGGCGATCAGCGGCACGCGGCCGCTGATCCTGACCAGCGCCACGCGCGACACGCGCTACCAGCGCGCCCTGGCGCACGACAACCCGGAGGCCACCCACGCCTTCTCCGTGCACACGACCGGCTTCGCCTTCGACGTGCGCCGGGCCTACGCCTCGCCGGCGCAGGCCCAGGCCTTCCAGTTCCTGCTCGACCGCCTGACGGCCCTCGACGTGATCGCCTGGGTCCGCGAGCCGGGCGCGATCCACGTGACCGCCGGGCCGCGCGCCCGCGACCTCCTCGAGCTGCTGGCCCCGGGCGCGCCACGGCCCTGAGCGCCGCGGTCGCGCGCTCGCCGCGCCGGGACGCCTCGGACCAGCCCCGGATGCCCTACGCCGGCAGGAGCGCCAGGCCCTCGGCGACCGCGGCGGTCCGCAGCCGGCGGTCGAAGACCGCCATTGTGTCCACGCCCGGGTCCGCTTCGCGCGCCAGCAGCGCGCTCGCGAGCTGCACCGCGTCCGCGCCGCGCAGGCGATGGCGCCGCACGCACTGCAGCGAGCGGGCGATCACCGCGTCGGCCACCGGCAGGACGGCGAAGCGCCCGCCGCGGACGTCGGCGACGAACGCCCGATCGAGCACCGCCGCCTGACGCTCGTCGAGCTCGGCGCGCACGACCTTGCCCCACACGGCGGCGAGCACCTCGGCCAGCGACACGGCGCTGAGCGCGATGGGCCCGCTCCAGGAGCGCGCCTGCTCAGCGCCCTCCTCGTCGGCGTAGAGCTTGACCAGCGCCGAGCTGTCCCACAGCGCGCTCAGCGCCGCCCCTCGCGCACGAGCTGTTCCAGCGGGGTCCCCGCACCCGCCGCCGCCCGCGCCCGCTCGAGCTCCCGCTCGCCGGGGGCAGGCGCCTCCGGGAGGGTGGAGGGGTCGAAGGCGAGGCCTGCGCGAGCGAGCCGCTCGCGCAGCGCGACGACCTCGCTGCCGGCGTGCGCGGGGTCGGTGGCCGCCGCCACCAGGTCCTCGAAGGTCTGGTTGACGCTGCGCCCGCGGGCGGCGGCCAGCCGCCGGACGGCGGCGCCGCGCTCCTCGCTGAGCCTCACCGAGAACTGCTGCATGCCCTCATGCTAGCAGGCATGAGAGCAGCGCTCATTCAGCCTCAGCTCGCCGCCGCCGCCGGCAGCAGCTCGCGCACCACCTCGGCCACGTGCTCGGGGTTGATCCCGAGCCGCTCGAGGACCTCGGTCCCGGGCGCGCTGGCGCCGAAGCGGTCGATCGACACGCTGTGGTCGACCCAGCGCTCCCAGCCCATCGCCACCCCGGCCTCGACGCTGACCTTGAGGCGGTCGGCCGGCAGCACCGAGGCCCGGTAGTCGTCGTCCTGCTGGGCGAACAGCTCCCACGAGGGCATCGAGACGACCCGCGCCTGCACGCCGTCGCCGGCCAGCAGGTCGGCGGCGCCGAGCGCGGTGTGGACCTCGGCGCCGGTGCCGACCAGCACCGGCCCGTCGCCCTCGCGCAGCACGTAGGCGCCGCGGCCGACGCCCTCGCTGGCCGCCTCCCAACCCAGGATCGGCAGGTCCTGGCGCGAGAAGGCCAGGACCGCCGGGCCCTCGAGGTCCTCGAGGACGACCCGCCACGCCTCCGCGGTCTCCATCGCGTCGGCGGGCCGGATGACCGTGAGGCCCGGGATCGCCCGCAGCCCTGCCAGGTGCTCGACGGGCTGGTGGGTCGGGCCGTCCTCGCCCAGCGCCACCGAGTCGTGCGTGTAGACCCAGGCGACCTGGAGCTGCTGCAGCGCGCTGAGGCGGATCGCGCCGCGCATGTAGTCGGCGAACTGCAGGAACGTCGAGCCGTAGGGCCGGGTGATCCCGCCGTGCGCGGCCATGCCGTTGACCACGCCGCCCATCCCGTGCTCGCGCACGCCGAAGAACACGTTGCGGCCCGCGCGCGCCGCCGTCCAGCGCTCCTCGTCGCCGCCCGGGAACTCGGTCTTGGTCGACTCCGACAGGTCGGCGGCGCCGCCGACCATCGTCGGGACGAAGTCGCTGAAGGCCGCCATGACCTTCTGGCCGGCGCTGCGCGTCGCGAGCTTGTCCTTGCCCCACTCGGGCGGCAGCGCGCCGGACAGGCCGGGCAGCGGCCGGCCCGCCTGGCCGGCGTCCCACGCGGCGGCGCGATCGGCGTCGGCCTCGCGCCAGGCCGCGAAGCGCTCGTCCCACGCCGCCTGCGCCTCGCGCCCGCGCTCGGTCGCCGCGCCGAACTGCTCGTACACGCCGTCCGGGACGTAGAAGTGCTTGTCCGGGTCCCAGCCCATGACCTCCTTGGTCAGCCGCACCTCGTCCTCGCCCAGCGCCGCGCCGTGGGCCTTGCTCGTGCCCTGCCGGTTGGGCGACGGGTAGCCGATGATCGTCGAGACGCGGATCAGCGTCGGGCGGTCGGCCTCGCGCTCGCCTTGCGTGATCGCGGCGTCGAGCGCCGTCAGGTCGTTGCCGTCGTGCACCTCCAGGACGTGCCAGCCGTAGGCCTCGAAGCGCTTGGTCACGTCCTCGTTGTCGAACGACAGCGACGTCGGGCCGTCCAGCGAGATCGAGTTGTCGTCGTAGAGGTAGACGAGCCGGTCGAGCGCGAGCTTGCCCGCCAGCGACGCGGCCTCGGAGCCGATGCCCTCCATCAGGTCGCCGTCCGAGCAGATCGCGTAGACGCGGTGGTCCACGACGTCCTCGCCGTACTTCTCGCGCGTGAAGCGCTCGGCCATGGCCATGCCGACGCCGTTGGCGAAGCCCTGCCCCAGCGGCCCGGTGGTGACCTCGACGCCCGGCGTCACGTGGACGCGGTCGCGCTCGGGGTGCCCGGGCGTGAGCGACCCCCACTGGCGAAAGCGCTTGAGCTCCTCGAGCGGCAGCGCGTAGCCGGAGAGGTGCAGCAGGCTGTAGAGCAGCATCGAGCCGTGGCCGGCGGACAGCACGAAGCGGTCGCGGTCGGGCCAGTCGGGGTCCTTGGGGTTGTGGAGCATGTGCCGGGCGAACAGCAGGTAGCCCGCGGGCGCCATCGCCATCGGCATGCCCGGGTGCCCCGAGTTGGCCTTCTGCACCGCGTCCATCGACAGGGTCCGGATCGTGTCGACCGCCAACTGATCGAGCTCTGGGTTCATGGTCGCTTAGACTCGCTTTCCTTATGTCGAGTGGGACGCACTGCTTCGTCGAGATCCCGAAGGGCAGCCGGAACAAGTACGAGTGGGATGAAGCGTTGCAGGCCATCAAGCTCGACCGGTTCCTGTTCAGCTCCGTCGTCTACCCGACCGACTACGGCTTCATCCCGCAGACGCTGGGCGAGGACGGCGACCCGCTCGACGCGATGGTCTGCGTCTCCGAGCCCACCTTCCCCGGCTGCATCATCCCGGTCAAGGTGATCGCGCTGCTGCGGATGCGCGACGACAAGGGCCCGGACGACAAGCTGCTGTGCGTCCCGCTCGAGGACCCGAACTGGAACGAGCTCGAGGAGCTCGACGACCTCCCCCAGCCGCTGCTCGCCGAGATCTCGCACTTCTTCTCGATCTACAAGCAGCCGGAGGGCAAGGACGTCGACGTCGAGGGCTGGCTGCCCAAGGACGACGCGCAGACCGAGCTCGACGCCGCCCGCGAGCGCTGGCGCGCGGAC
>JAICJK010000481.1 GCA_025928415.1 Solirubrobacteraceae bacterium
CGACCCGAAGACGAAGGCCGCCTTCCGCGACTGGGTGGAGGAGTCGGGCCTGCAGATGAAGGGGACGGCGCCGCAGGACCTCAACGACGCGCTCGGCAACCTCGCCGGGTTCGCCCAGGACGGCGCGACGCTGCTCGACGTCTTGAACCAGCAGCACGTCGCCGTCCGCCACCTGATCAAGAACACCGGTGTGGTGTTCGGCGCGCTGAACGAGCGCAAGGGCCAGCTGCGCCAGCTGATCGTCAACTCCGAGCGCACCTTCTCCGCGACGGCGTCGCAGGACCGCGCATTGGCCGACACGTTCCAGATCTTCCCGGTCTTCCTCGACGAGTCGAAGGCGACCGCCGACCGGCTCGAGCGGTTCGCCAAGAACACCGACCCGCTCGTCAACGCCCTGAAGCCGGTCGCCGACAACCTCGGCCCGACCGTCCGTGACCTCGGCGGCCTGTCACCCGACCTCGAGAACCTGTTCGTCCACCTCAAGCCCGTGATCCGCGCCGCACCGGCGACATTGCCCGAGGCGTCGCGGTTCCTGCGCGGCGCGAGCCCCGTCGTCGACGCGCTGCACGTGTTCCTGCCGGAGCTGAACCCGGTGCTGTCGTTCATCAACTTCGACCAGCAGATCGTCGCCCACTTCCTCGTCGACGGCGCCGCCGCCCTCAATCACCGGATCAACAACGAGCCCGGCACCCACGTGCTGCCGCAGTTCGGCATCGTCAACGGCAACAGCCTCAGCTTCGCCCAATCGATCCCCGCCTGGGCCCGCGGCAACGCCTACGTCGCGCCGAACACCTACGACCGCGCCGTGCCGCTCGGCGCGATCGAGAGCTTCTCCTGCGACAACGTGGGCGGCAAGCAGCGCAACGCGGTCGACAAGGGCGGCCCGACAGGCGAGGCGCTGCCGCCCTGCTTCCAGCAGCCCAAGTTCCTCTACAGCAACACCTTCTACCCGCTGCTGGACAAGAAGGGCCAGATCTCCAACATCACCCCGCCCAACTACACCTTCCGCGGCAACAGCCCGGCGAACCCCAACACACACCCCTGACCGCGCGGTCTGCGCCACAATAGGCCGCGATGGAACGCTTGGCGCGCTGGGGGTGGCGCCGCTTCGGCCCGCGCTACTTCCTCGCGTACTTCGCATTCGAGCTGATCTCGGCGTACGCGATCGCGGCCGGGACGCTCGGCCTGCTCTCGCTCTACCAGCGGATGTCGCTGGCCGAGTACGCGCACATCGTCCTGCTGTCGTTCCTGTGCATCGCGATCGGCATCGGCTTCGGCGCCTGGGGGGCCCGCGGGCGCGCCGCGCCGCTGCTCGACTGGGCGCGCGGCCAGCGTGGCCGCGACGGCGCCGCCGCGGCGTGGCGTGCCGGCGTCGCTCTGCCGGTGGAGGTGATCACGCGCTCGCTGTGGCTGCCGGTCGTGTTCGTCGCGATCCCGGTGTCGGTGTTCGCCACCGCGCACCTCGGGCTACCGTGGTACTCGGAGCTGATCGTGTTCGCGGGCGCCGCGGTGGCGATCGCGTACTCCGCGGTCCTGCACTTCTTCGCCTCGGAGATCGCGCTGCGGCCGGTCGTCCGCGACATCGCGAAGCAGCTCCCGCCGGAGTTCTCGGGCGAGGGCTCGGGCGTGTCGCTCCGGGTCAAGCTGCTGGGCACCCTGCCGCTGATCAATGTGGTCACCGGTGTGGTGGTGAGCGGGCTTTCGACCAACGAGCATCACGCGCTCGAGGATCTGGGCGTGGACGTGATCGTCGCGCTGCTCGTCTCGTTCACGCTGTCGCTCGAGCTCACCGTGCTCGTGACCAAGTCGATCCTCGCGCCGGTGCGCGACCTGCTCGCCTCGACGGAGCGCGTCAAGGCGGGCGACCTGTCGGCGCGCGTGCCGGTCGTGTCCGGCGACGAGATCGGAACGCTGGCGCGCAGCTTCAACGAGATGATGACCGGCCTCGAGGAGCGCGAGACGCTGCGCGAGGCGTTCGGCAGCTACGTCGATCCCGGCGTGGCCGAGCGGGTCATGGCGGAGGGGCAGATGCTCGAGGGCGAGGACGTGGAGGTGAGCGTCATGTTCATCGACATGTGCGACTTCACCGCGTTCGCGGAGCGCTCGAGCGCGCGCGAGACGGTGGCGCGCCTGAACGACCTGTTCGGCCTGATCGTGCCGCTGCTGCTCGAGCACGGCGGGCACGCGAACAAGTTCATCGGCGACGGCGTGATGGGCGTGTTCGGCGCGCCCGACCGCCTGCGCGACCACGCCGCGCGGGCGCTCGACGCGGCCTGCGCGATCGTGGCGGCTGTCGAGGAGCGCTACGGGGAAGAGCTGCGGGTGGGGATCGGCATCAACTCGGGCCTCGCCTCGGTCGGGTCGATCGGCGGCGGCGGCCGGCTCGAGTTCACGGTCATCGGCGACACGGTGAACGTGGCCGCGCGCGTCGAGCGGCTCACGCGCGAGATCGGCGATCCGATCCTGCTGACGGAGGCCACGCGGGCGCTGCTGAACGGCGGCGGACCGGACCTGGACGCGCGCGGGGAGGTCCAGGTCCGCGGGCGCGAGGACCCGATCGCGGTCTACGCGCCGCTGGCGGCCGTCGGCGAGCCGAGCATCTAGCCTCCGACCGCCGCGCAACCACGCCGCGACGGGCGTGTTGGCGGGGAGACAGGGGTCATGAGAGGCAAGCCGGCACAACTCTTCATCGCTGCGCTCGCGTGCG
>JAICJK010000452.1 GCA_025928415.1 Solirubrobacteraceae bacterium
ATGGTGGCCACGTTGCCCTTGTCCCGGTAGCGGAAGGGCTGCGTGGACCGGCCCCGCAGGCGGTCGGCCACCAGCCCCGCCGCGTAGTGGCCCTGCTGGATCGCCACCGGCGCGACGCCCGGCAGCGTGACGACGTCGCCGTTGGGGTCGCGGACGCGCACCATGTCGCCGAGGGCCAGCACCTCGGGATGGCCGGCAAGCGTGAGGTCGGGCTCGACGGTCAGCCGCCCGGCGCGGTCGGTCTCGGCGCCGGCCAGGGCGCCGAGCTCGGCGGCGAGGCCGGAGGCGCTGACGCCCGCCGCCCAGATCACCGTGTGGGTGGCGACGCGCTCGGTGGAGCCGTCGGGCGCCTGCAGCGTGACCGACTCGGCGTCGATCCCGACCACGGTGCGGTTCAGGGTCGGCGTGACGCCGAGCTCCTCGAGCGAGCGCGCGGCCTTGGCCGACAGCGAGGGCGGGAACGCCGTCAGCAGGCGGTCGGTCGCCTCGACGAGCAGGATGCGGGCCGTGCGCGAGTCGATCGCCCGGAAGTCGCGGGGCAGCGTGTCGCGCGCCAGCTCGCCGATCTGACCGGCCATCTCGACCCCGGTGGGCCCCCCGCCCACGACGACGAAGGTCATCTGGGCCCTGCGCGCGTCCGCGTCGGTCTCCACCTCGGCCCGCTCGAACGCCGCGAGCAGCCGGGAGCGGACGGTGAGCGCGCTCTCCAGCGACTTGACCTCCGCGGCGACGTCGCGCCACTCGTCGTGGCCGAAGTAGGCGTAGCTCGAGCCGGAGGCGACGATCAGGGTGTCGTAGGCGACCGACGGCGGGGCGTCGACGCCCGCGACCGGCGCCAGCAGCACCTGCCGCGCGGCGAGGTCGAAGCCCGTGACCTCGGCCAGCAGCACGCGCACGTTCGGCGCCGACTTGAACATCGCCCGCAGCGGGTAGGCGACCTCGCCGGGGGACAGCGCCCCCGTCGCGACCTGGTAGGTCAGCGGCTGGAAGAGGTGGAAGTTGCGGCGGTCGATCAGCGTCACCTCGACCGCGGCGCGCCGCAATCGCTGGACGGCGCGCGTGCCGCCGAAGCCGCCCCCGACCACCACCACCCGGTGCGGATCGCCGGGGCCCATCAGCGGTCGCGGCGCAGGCGGTCGCGCCGGTACCAGACGAGGTTGGCCGTGAGCTCGCTGGCCAGGGCGACGCCGATCAGCCCCCACGCGAGGTAGGCGGCGGCGCCCTGGACGTCGCCGACCAGCAGCAGGCCCGCCCCCAGCGCCACGAGCGCGACCCGCAGCACGAATTGGCGCGGCAGCCCGGCCGGCATCAGCTCGCGCCGCCCGCCTGGTCGGGCGCCCCTCCGCGCGGTCGGGCGCGGGGCGAGGATGACTCAGCGTCGCGCAGGTGTCCCCCAGACACAGGCACATCGACCTCCTCGAGTGACGTGGACCGGCTATGCCGGGCTCCGCCGCCGACCGGGCGATCGGCTGCAGTGCGACCCCGGGATCCTGTCACCGTCCTCGCCTTCGCAGAGCGCACGCGGACGGCAGCACCGAGTCTAGCCGGGCCCTGCGCCGGGCCATCCCGGGGGTCGGCGTCCGGACCCCCGGCACACCGCCCCGGCGCCCGGCCACGTAGCCTGCTGACCTTCGCGGCAGGGTCGCCGCGTGCGCGCCCATGCCCGACCTGATCGTCACCGTCGCCGACCGCTCGCCCTCCGGGGTCGTCGTCCGCGCCGAGGGGGAGCTCGACCTGGCCTCCGCCGGGCGGCTGCGTGGCGCCGTCGAGGAGGCGCGCGCCTCCGGCGCCCGCGTGCTGCTCGACCTGCGCGCGCTGGTCTTCTGCGACTCCTCGGGGCTGCGCCTCCTGCTCGGCCTGAGCGCCGAGGCGCGGGAGCACGGATGGGAGCTCGCGATCCGGATCGGCCGCGGGGGCGTCCGCCGCGTGGTCGACATGACGCACACGGCGGGCCTGCTGAACCTCGTGGACGAGGACGCCGGGCCGCCCGGGGACGGCCGGGGCGAGGGGTAGCCCCGGGCGTCGCGGCGCGCTACGGTCGGCGCGTCCGCACCGTCCCGACCCGGAGGCTCCGATGGCCGTCGATCAGAACCCGCCGCTTCAGGACGTGCTCGTCGGGGAGCGCGAGCACTGGGTCCACGGGCCGCCGACGGAGCTCTTCGCGCAGATGCGCTCTCAATGCCCGGTGCATTGGAGCTCGCAGATCACCGAGTACCCCGAGGAGGCGGGCTTCTGGTCGGTGACGCGGGCCGACGACGTCCACGAGGTCAGCCGCGACTGGGAGACCTACTCCTCGGCCCACGGCATCACGGCGCTGACCGACGCGATCATGCCGCTCGAGCTCATCTCGGCGATGTTCATCGGGATGGACCCGCCGAAGCACGACCGCCTGAAGTCCCTGTTCCAGCGGGGCTTCACGCCGAAGCGGATCGCCGAGCACGAGGACGAGATCCGCGCGATCACGACCGGGGTCCTGGACCGCCTCGCCGGGCGGGAGACGTGCGACCTCGTCACCGACGTCGCCCAGCCGGTCGTCTCGCGCGTGATCGGCAGCTTCATGGGCATCCCTCCCGAGGACGACGCGATCTGGGCGCGGCTGATGAACACGACGCTCGGAGCGGGCGACCCGGACCTCAACCCCGAGGGCGTCGAGACCGTGATGCAGCGCGACGTCCCGGAGATCTTCGAGCGCTGCTCGCGGCTGATCGCCGAGCGGCGCGAGCGCCCCACCGACGACCTGACCAGCGTGCTCGTCCACGCCGAGCTCGACGGTCAGGGGATCGAGGAGCACGAGATCGTCATGGGCTTCTTCCTGCTCATGGCCGCGGGCAACGACTCGACCTAGGCCACGTACTGCAGCGGCATGCGCGCCCTGATGGAGCATCCCGACCAGCGCCGCCTGCTGCTCGACGACCCCGCGCTGATCCCCGGCGCCGTCGAGG
>JAICJK010000300.1 GCA_025928415.1 Solirubrobacteraceae bacterium
AGACGCCGCGCGGCGACATCACCGACCGCCGCATCACGGCCAGCGGGCGGACGAGGACCTCGATCCCCGCCGCCTCGAGCGCGGCGCTCGGGAACGGGTCGGGCTGGGTGGAGGGCACCGCGACGACGTCGGCGGCGCCGTAGACCGTGGCCGGGTGCTCGCAGAAGCCGAGGTGGTGGACGCGGTCGGCCACCCCCAGGGCCGCCGCCAGCTCGTGCAGCCGGCGCAGGTGGCGCTCGTCGCCGCGGCGCGCGGCGCCCGCGAGCGCGAGGACGACCTCGGGGCGATCGCGCAGCGCCGGCGCCGCGAGCGCCTGGATCGCCACGTCCTGGCCCTTCCAGCCGCTGATGCGGCCGAGCAGGGCGACCACCGTGGCGCCGTCCGGCAGCCCGAGCATCGCCCGCGCCGCCGCGCGCGCCGGCACCGTGAGGTCGACCGCCGGGCCGTCGTGGACGACCATCGCCGGCGGCGCGCCGTCGAACTGCAGGCACGCGGCGCGCGACACGCAGGGCAGCGCGTCGGCGGTGCTCAGCAGCCGCCGGTAGGCCGGCCACCAGCGTTCGAACCCGGCGTAGATCTCGCGCACGTGCCACACGTGGGGCACCCCGGCCAGGCGCGCCGCCGCCGCGCCGCCGAGGGTGACCGACGTGTTCGTGTGGACGAGCGCGACATCGCGCGAGCGCGCCAGGCGCCCGAGGCCGCCGGCGTCGGCCGCCCACGCCGCGCCGACGCGCGAGACGCCGCGCGGCGACATCACCGACCGCCGCATCACGGCCAGCGGGCGGACGAGGACCTCGATCCCCGCCGCCTCGAGGTCGGCGGCCAGGCCGCCGCGCACCGGGAGCACGACCAGGGCGCGGAACCGGCTCCGGTCCAGGCCGGTCGCCAGCGCCGCGAGCTGGCGGTCGGCGCCGTAGCGGTCGCTGGAGGAATGCAGGAAGAGGACGGTGCCCGGCGCGCTCAGAGCTCGACCGCCAGGGCCTCGCCCGGAGCCTCGGGCACGAGCTCGGGGTGCAGCACGTGCGCGAGCAGCTCGAGGCCGTCGACGAGCCGCGGGCCGGGCCGCGAGAACGTCGCGGCCGCGTCGACGGCGACCACGGTGCCCGCCCCGACCCTGCGCAGCTCGTGGGCGAACAGCGTCGCCTCCAGGTGCGCCCGCGGGGCGTCGTAGCCACACGGCATGCACACGACGACCTCGGGCCGCGCCGCGGCCACGACCTCCCAGGTCGTCCGCTCGGAGTGCTCGCCGGCGAGGCCGAGCACGTCCTCGCCACCCGCGAGCTCGACGAGCTGCGGCGTCCAGTGCCCGGCGACGAACACCGGGTCGAACCACTCGATCGCGGCCACGCGCGGCCGCGTGCGGGCGCCCTTGACCGCCGCGCGGACGGCGTCGACGCGGGCGCGCTGGCGCGCCACGAGGGCGACGGCGGCCTGCTGCGCGCCGGTCGCGCGCGCGACCGTGCGGATGTCGGCCATCGACTCCCCGAGCGTCGTGGGGTCCAGCGCGACGACCTCCGGCGCCGGGTCCATCTCCGCGGCGAGCTTCTCCACGTCGTCGAAGGAGACGGCGCACACCGGGCACAGCGCCTGCGTGACGATGAGGTCGGGCGCCAGCTCGTGCAGCAGCTCGACGTCGAGCTCGTAGATCGCCTCGCCGGCCTGCGTGCGCTCGCGGACCGCGGCGTCGATCTCTCCCGGGCCGAGGCCCGCCGGCAGACGGTCGCGCGTGACGCGGGGCAGCTCCAGCGCGGCCGTGGGATGATCGCACTCGTGCGTGACGGCGACGACGTCGCCGCCGAGGCCGAGCGCGAACAGCAGCTCGGTCGCATGAGGGACGAGGGAGACGATCCGCATGGGCCAAGGAGACGATATGCCACCTGACGAGACCGGATGGCGGGAGGAGGACGGCGTGCTGGTCCGCGATCTGACCTTCCCGGACTGGGCGGGCGCGCTGGCCTGGGTCAACCGCGCCGGCGAGGTCGCGGAGGCCCGCGGCCATCACCCCGACGTGCTCATCCACGGCTACAACAACGTCCGGGTGATGCTCTCCACGCACTCGGCCGGCGGCATCACCGACGCCGACCACGGGCTCGCCGCGGCGCTCGACGCGCTGTCCTGAGCCCTCCGGCGCGGCTGCTACCGTTCGGCGCGTCGGATCTATGGACGACGACCCCTCCCGAAGTCCGGGCTCCCAGCCCGGCACGCGTGACCGCCAGGGGCGCCGGTGACGGCCCTCCTGCTGATCGCCATCGTCCTGCTCGTCCTCGTCAACGGGTTCTTCGTGGCGGCCGAGTTCGCGCTCGTGCGCTCCCGCCGTCCGCAGCTCGAGGAGCTGCGTGACGAGGGCCGCCGCACCGCCTCCGTGGCGCTCGAGCTGCTCGACGACCTCACCCAGTACCTGTCGGCCTGCCAGTTCGGCGTCACGCTGGCCTCGCTGGGCATCGGCTTCCTCGGCGAGCCCGCGATCGCCACGCTGGTCGAGCCGGCCTTCGGCGGCCTGTCGCACGAGGCCGCCGTGGTCATCGGCGTGGCGATCTCCTACATCGTCGTCACGTCGCTGCACGTGACCGTCGGTGAGCAGGCGCCGAAGATCTACTCGATCGTCAACGCGGAGCGGGTGGTGCTCGTCGTCGCGCGCCCGCTGAAGCTCTTCACCACGGTCATGAAGCCGTTCATCTCCGCGCTCAACGGCGCGGCGAACGGGCTGCTGCGGGCCGCGCGGATCGACCCGAACGAGGCGATGGAGGCGGGCGCCACCGCCGAGGAGCTGCGCATGCTCATCGGCCAGGCGCGCGCGGGCGGCCACCTCGACCCGGGCGAGTCGGGGATGCTCGAGGGCGTCTTCCACCTCCACGAGCAGGAGGCGCGCCAGGTCATGACCCCGACCCCGGCGGTGGTGACCGTCGACACCTCCGAGGACGTCGAGACCGCGCTGCGCCGCTGCATCTCCTCGGGCCACACGCGCATGGTCGTCACCGAGGACGACAACCGCGACCGCGTGCGCGGCATCGTGCACTCCAACTCGCTGGCCCGGGCGTTCATGAGCGAGGGCCCGGGGGCGTCGATCGAGCCGCTGATCAAGGACGCCCCGATCGTCCCCGAGACCAAGCCGCTCGACGACCTGCTGGCCGACCTGCAGCGCGGCCGCTCCTCGATGGCGGTGGTCATCGACGAGTACGGCCGCGTGGCGGGCATCGTCACCGTCGAGGACATCATCGAGGAGGTCGTCGGCGAGATCGACGACGAGACGGACCCGGCCGGCGGGGAGATCCGCCAGCTCGCCAACGGCGACTGGTTCGTCCGCGGCCACGTCGCGGTGACGGACCTGTCGGACTACGGGCTCGAGCTGCCGGTCGACACCGACGCCTACAACTCGGTCGGCGGCTTCGTGTTCGCCGAGCTCGGCCGGCTGCCGCGCCGCGGCGACACGGTCAACGCCAACGGCTTCTCGATCCGCGTCGAGTCGGTGCGCGAGAACCGCATCGAGGCGGTCCGGATCCGCGAGCGGCGCGCGCCGACCGGCGCGCAGGCGACTGGGTAGCG
This sequence comes from Solirubrobacteraceae bacterium, assembly GCA_025928415.1. Taxonomy (GTDB): domain Bacteria; phylum Actinomycetota; class Thermoleophilia; order Solirubrobacterales; family Solirubrobacteraceae; genus Paraconexibacter. The sequence continues at coordinate 3,544 of JAICJK010000300.1, forward strand.
GCGCCGGCTCCGGAAACGCGACGGGCCCGGCGTCTGGTCCGGGCCCGTCGTGCTTCTGGGAGGAGGTGCACTTTGCGAGGTACGTTCGCGAGACGCATGATGCGCCGCGATCCTCAAGCCGCCTTAAAGTTCCTGTGAAGATCGGGCCGCGGGTCGCTCGGCGGACGGGGCCCGGCGGGCTCTGGTCAGGCGCGCGGCAGGGCGTCGACGCGGGCGATCCACTCGCGCGTGCGGGGATGGCCTCGGCCGTCGCCGATGTCGAGGTGCTCCATCAGGATCCGGTGGAAGGGCTCGTCGTCGCCCGGCGGGCGGTGCACGGCGTACCTGAGGAACGGGAACGCGCACACGTCGGCCACCGTGAGCCGCGGCCCGAGCAGGAACGGCCCGCCGGCGAGCATCCCCTCGAAGACCTCCAGCGACCCGCGCAGCTCGCGCGCCCATGCATCGATGCGGGCGCGGTCGGGCTCGGCGCGACCGAGCTCCGCCTCGATCGCGTTCGGCGCGACCTTCCAGACGCGGTCGAACCAGGCGACGAAGACGGCCGCCAGCGCGCGCGGCGCGGGCTCGGCGGGCACGAGCGGCGGCTCGGGGCGCGCGGCCTCCAGCCAGGCCACGAT
>JAICJK010000031.1 GCA_025928415.1 Solirubrobacteraceae bacterium
CCAGGCGCTGGTCGCTCTGGCTGCGCAGGATGACGACGGAGGCTGTGCGTGGGCTCATGGGGGAGACCTGTGGCAGATGATGCCGACTGCGGTGCGCGCGGCGCGGCGCACCGCGCGCGGGCGGGCCCGCGGGGGACGCCATCCGGGCGCCCCCCACGGTCGTGTGCGTCAGCTCGCGGGGCCGGCGACCTCGATCTGCTGGAAGGTCGCCGTGCCACCGGAGATGCGCAGCTTCGCGCGCGCCACGACGGCGCCCGCGACGAGCGCGCTCTGATCGCAGGTGCCGGCGCGGGGGCCGTCGTCGTCACCGGCGTCGTGGCCGGCGCCGTCATCGTCGCCGGGGCCGCGGTCGCCGCCGCGGTCGTCGCCGGGGCCGTCGTCGCCCGACTGGTCGTCGCCCGGGCCGTCGTCGCCGCGCGAGGCGGCGGTCGCCACGCCCGGAGGCGGCGTCGCGCACCGGATGACGGTCTGGCCGGTCACGCGGCCGGTCGTCGTGCCGTCGGCGAGCTGGAGGGTGAGCTTGCCGCCGCTGAACGACGCGATCGTGACCTGCCCGCTCGTCGCCGGCCCGTCCGGGTCGGTGTAGGCGCCGGAGGCCGGGCCGCGGCTCGTGATGAGCTTCACGCGCGCATGGTGATGGTGGTGATGGGCGCGGACGTGATGGCGGTGATGGTGGTGGCGCTCTCCTCGGCTGCCGGAGTGGGCGCTCGCGGCGCCGGGGACCAGCGCGAGGCCGGCCACGGCGGCGATCAGGGCGATGCAGCGTGAGCTCATGCGTCTTCCTCCTTGCGGGTCCGGGCGCCTGCGGCGCCCGGGACGGGGATGGTGCTCGCCCGTTGAGACGACCGGCGCGGGGGTTCCTCACGCGCCGCGCGGGAATCTCCCAGCGTCAGCCCGGCTCGTCGAGCCGGCGGAACGCGCGCAGCGCGACCGCCGCCCCCAGCAGCGACAGGCCGGCCGCCACCAGGTAGGCGTGGTGCAGCCCGTGCACGAAGGCGTCGCCGACGGCGTGCGAGGCGGCGCCCGTGCCGTCGCCGCGCAGCGCCTCCTGCGGCGTGCGCCCGCCGAGCCGCACCCCGGCGGGCAGCGCCGCCGCGAAGCCGGTGAAGGCCAGCGAGCCGAGCAGCGCGACGCCGAGCGCGTTGCCGACCTGGCGGAACGCGCTCGTGATCGCGCCCGCCACCCCGGCGCGCGCCGCGGGCAGCCCGGCCACGGCGGCGTCGGTGATCGGCGCGTTCACGAGCCCGACCCCCGAGCCGATCAGCGCGTAGGCGACCAGCAGCACGCCCACCGGCACCGTCCGCCCGGCGAAGGCCAGGATCAGCGTTCCCGCCGCCATCAGCAGGCCGGCCAGCACGACGGGCAGCCGCGGCCCCCGCACCGCGGTGATGCGACCCGACAGCGGGGCGAGGACCACGTTGAACAGCGTCGACGGGATCAGCATCAGCCCCGACTGCACCGGCGAGTAGCCGCGGACCTCCTGCAGGAACAGCACGTTGACGAACAGGAAGCCCGCGAAGGCGATGAAGGCCAGGACCGCGATCGCCGCCGACCCCGCGAACGCCGGGGCGCGGAACAGGGCGGGGTCCAGCAGCGGGTTCGCGCGCCGGCGCTCGAGCGCGACGAACGCCGCGAGGGCGACGAGCGCGAGGCCGAGCAGGCCGAGCACGAGCCCGGAGGTCCAGTCGCCGTCGGAGGCCTCGATGAACCCGGAGGTCAGCGCGACCAGGAGCACGATCACCAGGGCCTGCCCGGGGAGGTCGAGCGGGCGGGCGCCGGGATCGCGGGACTCGGGCACGTTGCGGGCGGCCAGCGTGATGGCCGCGCCGACGATCGGCAGGTTGATCCAGAACACGCTGCGCCACCCGACGCCCTGGACCAGGACGCCGCCGACGACGGGGCCCAGGCCGGTGGAGACCCCGGTGGTGGCGCTCCACACGCCGATCGCCCGGGCCCGGTCCGCGCGCTGGGGGAACGCCGCGGTGATCAGCGCCAGCGAGCTGGGGACCAGGACGCTGCCGCCCACGGCCTGGAGCACGCGGGCGGCGATCAGCGTCCCGGCCGACGGCGCCGCGCTGCACAGCGCCGAGCCGATCCCGAACACGACCAGGCCGGCCTGGAACAGGCGCCGGCGCCCGTAGCGGTCCCCGAGCGCCCCGGCGCTCAGCAGCAGGCAGCCGCGCACGATCACGTAGGCGGCCACGATCCACTGCAGCGCCTTGCCGGTCGTGTGCAGGTCGCGCCCGATGCTCGGCAGCGCGACGTTGGCCACCGTGTTGTCGAGCGTCGAAATGAACAGCGCCAGGCAGCAGGTCAGCAGCACGGCGCGCCGGCGGCGCGGGTCGAGCCCCCCTTCCGGCGCGGGCTCGGCGGGGCTCAGGACCGCGCGGCCTCCACGCGGGCGCGCAGGTCGGCCAGGGTGCCGCCGAGGACGCGGTCGCGGACCTGGTCGACGATCGGCCCGCGCAGCAGCAGGCCGAGGCGGCGGCCGGGGTCGACCGACAGGCGGTAGGTCACCCGGCTGCGCCCCTCGCCGGCGCCGGAGATCTCGAGGATGCCGTCCAGCGCGCGCACGTCGCCCGACTCCGAGTGCCAGGAGACGGCGCGGCCCTCGTCGTAGGCGTAGCGCAGCAGGACGCGCACGGTCTTGACCTTCGCGTCGTTGACGGACTCGACGAGCAGCGGCCGCCCGCTCTCGTCGGTCTCGCGGATCTCGGCCTCCCGGACGAGGGACATCCACTGCGGATAGGCGGCCACGTCGCCGATGACCGCCCACACCTCCTCGGGGCCCGCGTCGAGCTCTTCAGAGCGCTCTCCGCTGATCATGACCGCCCACCCTACGCGGCTACCATCCCCGGGCGTGCCTCGCCGCCTGCTCATCCTCGGGTCGACCGGGTCCATCGGCACCCAGGCCCTGGACATCGTCGACCGGGCCGACGACCTGGAGCTCGTCGGGCTGAGCGCGGAGCGCTCGTGGGAGCCGCTGGTCGCGCAGGCCCGCGCGCACGGCGTCGCGCGCATCGCGCTGGCCGACGCCGACGCGGGCGCCCGCGCCGCCGAGGCGTGGACCGACGGGGAGGTGCTGGTGGGCGCCGAGGGGCTGGTGCGCCTCGTGCTGGAGTCCCAGCCCGACCTCGTGCTCAACGCGCTGGTCGGCTCGGCGGGCCTCGGGCCGACGGTCGCGACGCTGGGGGAGGGCATCGACCTCGCGCTGGCCAACAAGGAGTCGCTGGTCGTCGGCGGCGAGCTCGTCATGCAGCTCGCCGAGGCCACCGGCGCCCGGATCCTGCCCGTCGACTCCGAGCACTCGGCTTTGCACCAGCTCGTCGCCGGCGAGCGCCCGGGCAGCGTGGAGAAGCTCGTCCTGACGGCCAGCGGCGGGCCGTTCCGCGGGCGCACGCGCGCCGAGCTCGAGGACGTCACCGTCGCGCAGGCCCTGGCCCACCCGACGTGGGCCATGGGCGGCAAGATCAGCATCGACTCGGCCACGCTGATGAACAAGGGCCTGGAGGTCATCGAGGCGCACCACCTGTTCGGCGTGCCCTACGAGCGCATCGACGTGGTCGTGCACCCGCAGTCGATCGTGCACTCCTACGTGACCCTGTGCGACGGCGCCGCGCTGGCCCACCTCGGCCACCCGGACATGCGGGTCCCGATCGCCTACGCGCTGCACGACCCCGAGCGCGTCGACGTCCCCGTGCGCCCGCTGGACCTCGCGGAGGTCGGCGCGCTGACCTTCGAGCGCGTCGACGCCGACGCGTTCCCGTGCCTGCGCCTCGCGCGCGAGGCCGCCGTGGCGGGCGGCACCGCCCCGTGCGTGCTGAACGCCGCCAACGAGATCGCCGTCCACGCCTTCCTGCAGGGCCGGCTGGGCTTCCTGGGCATCGCCGCGGTCATCGAGGGCACCCTCGACCGCCTGCCCCCGGCGCCGGTCCGCGCGTTCGAGTCGCTCTACGAGGCCGACCGCGAGGCGCGGTCCACGGCGGCCGAGCTGGTGGGCGTCACGGCGTAGCCGACCCTCTACCGTGGTGCGCGCTCGTGTCCTACGTCCTCGCCTTCGCGGGCTTCGCCGCCCTGATCATCCTCCACGAGTTCGGCCACTTCCTCGCGGCGAAGGCCGTGGGCATGCGCGTCGAGCGCTTCATGCTGTTCTTCCCGCCGATCCTGGCCAAGGTCCGGCGCGGCGAGACGGAGTACGGCGTCGGCCTGATCCCGCTCGGGGGCTACGTGAAGATCACGGGCATGAGCCCCAACGAGGAGCTCCCGGAGGAGATCGCCTACCGCGCCTACCACCGCCAGCCCGTGTGGAAGCGCGTGGTCGTGATCTCCGCCGGCCCGGCGATGAACCTGCTCATCGCCTTCGTCATCTTCTGGGGCCTGTACGGCCTGCGCGGGCCCGCGGTCGCCACCGACAAGGTCCAGCAGCTGACGACCAAAAGCGCCGCCGCCGGCATCCTGCGCCCGGGCGACCGGATCCTCGCCGTCGACGGCGTGCACGGCGGCCCGGAGGTCCTGCGCAAGCAGATCGGCACGCACCGCTGCGCGGGCCCGCAGACCGACGGCTGCCACGCCAAGACGCCCGCCGAGCTGCTGATCGTCCGGGGCGGCGACCGGAGGACGGTGACGGTCACCCCGCGGTACTCCAAGGCGGACGACCGCGCGCTGGTGGGCTTCGCGTTCGGGGTCAAGGCCGATCCGCAGGGCCCGATCGAGGCGGCGGGCTCGAGCATCTCGGGGATGTGGAGCGTCTCCAAGGCGACGGTGAGCGCGATCACGCGGATCTTCTACGACTCGAAGGCCCGCAAGGAGGTCTCCGGGGTCGTCGGCTCCTACGAGACCACCCGCCAGGTCATCAACAAGTTCGGCCTGGTGGACGCCCTCAACATCCTCGCGGTGATCTCGCTGTCGCTGGCCATCGTCAACCTGTTCCCGTTCCTGCCGCTCGACGGCGGGCACATCTTCTGGGCGCTGGCCGAGAAGCTGCGCGGCCGCGCGATCGCCTTCAGCGTCATGGAGCGGGCCAGCGTCATCGGCTTCATGCTCGTGCTGTTCCTGTTCGCCGTCGGGCTCAGCAACGACATCGGGCGCCTGGAGGGCCAGGGCTTCGGGGTCCGCTAGGCTCGGCGCCGGTCAGCGAGTCGGAGGGGGCAGCATGGAGAGCAGCACGACGGAGCGCCGCGCGGTCGGCGCCGCAACGATCGCGGAGGCCTTCCGGATCACCGCCGCCGAGCGGGCGGACCACGTGGCGGTCCGGACCCGCGGCGACGAGCAGTCCTGGACGTGGGGCCACCTGCGCGAGCGCGTCGACGCCCTGGCCGGCGGGCTGACGACGCTCGGGCTGGCCAAGGGCGACACGCTGGCGCTGCTGATCGCCAACCGGCCGGAGTTCCACCTCTGCGACCTCGCCGGGATGATGGTCGGGGCGACGCCGTTCTCGATCTACATGCAGTACACGCCCGAGCAGATCCAGTACGTCGTCTCCGACGCGGGCGCCCGGATCGTCATCACCGAGCAGCAGTTCCTCGCCGGCGTGCTCGAGGCGCGCAAGGACCTGCCGCACGTCGAGCACGTGGTGGTGATCGATCCGACCACCGACTCCGTCGGCGGTGGCCGGGGGCCGGACGGGGTGCTCTCGCTGGCCGACGTCGAGGCCGCCCCGGCGCCCGGCTTCGACGTCGACGCCTCGGTCGCCGCCCTCGGGCCCGAGGACGTCCTGACGCTGATCTACACCTCGGGGACCACCGGCCCGCCGAAGGGCGTCCAGCTCGTGCACCGCAACATGATGGCCGCGGTCAAGGGCATCCGGGACCTGGTCCAGTTCCCCGAGGGCGCGCGGGTCATCTCGTGGCTGCCCAGCGCCCACATCGCCGAGCGCGCCGCCCACCACTACCTGCCGATCGTCTACGGCTTCGAGGTCACCTGCTGCCCGGACCCGCGGGAGGTCATGGCCTACATCGCCGACGTGCGCCCGAGCTGGTTCTTCGCGGTCCCGCGGATCTGGGAGAAGCTGAAGGCGGGCCTGGAGGCCATGCTCGCCGGGCTGGGAGACGACCAGCGCGCCTCGGCCGAGGCGGCGCTGGCCGCGGCGCGCGAGAAGGTCCGCCTCGAGCAGGCCGGCCAGGACGTCCCGGCCGACCTCGCCGCGGCGGTCGCCAAGGCCGACGGCGAGCTGTTCGCGGGCCTGCGCGCCCACCTCGGCTTCGACCAGATCGTCGCCGTGAACGTCGGCGCCGCGCCCACGCCGGTCGAGGTGCTCGAGTTCTTCCACGCGATCGGCATCCCCGTCGCCGAGCTGTGGGGCATGAGCGAGACCTGCGGCGCCGGCTGCTGCAACCCGCCCGACCGGATCAAGATCGGGACCGTCGGCCCGCCGACGCCGGGCGTCGAGGTCCGCCTGGCCGAGGACGGCGAGCTGCTCGTGCGCAGCGACGTCGTGATGGCCGGCTACCGCAACCTGCCCGAGAAGACCGCCGAGGCGCTGGACGCCGACGGCTGGCTGCACACCGGCGACATCGCGCAGATCGACGCCGACGGCTACGTCAAGCTCGTCGACCGCAAGAAGGAGCTGATCATCAACGCCGCGGGCAAGAACATGTCCCCGGCGAACATCGAGGCCACGGTCAAGTCGGCGAGCCCGCTGATCGGCCAGGCCTGCGTGGTCGGCGACGCGCGGCCCTACAACACCGCGCTGATCGTCCTGGACGCCGACTTCGCGCCGGCCTGGGCCGCGCAGCAGGGCATCACGGCGACCCGGCTGGAGGAGCTCGCGGGCGACGAGCGCGTCCGGGCGGCGGTGCAGGAGGGCGTCGACGCGGCCAACGCGAAGCTCGCGCGCGTCGAGCAGATCAAGAAGTTCACGCTGGTGGAGGGCGACTGGCTGCCGGGCGGCGACGAGCTGACGCCGACCATGAAGCTCAAGCGCAAGCCGATCGACGCGAAGTACGCCGAGGCGATCGAGGCCATGTACCGCCGTTGATCGTCGACTGCGCGGTCTACGACGAGGGCACCCGGCGGCCGGGCGAGCTGCCGCTCGCCGAGGCCTGCGAGGCCTCCGAGCAGCCCGGCGCGTTCGTGTGGGTCGGGGTCGTGGAGCCGGGCGCGGAGGAGTTCGACGCGATCGCCCGGGAGTTCAGCCTGCACCCGCTGGCCGTCGAGGACGCCGTGATGGCCCATCAGCGGCCCAAGCTCGAGCAGTACGGCGAGACGCTGCTCGTCGTGCTGAAGCCGATCCGCTACATCGACTCCGACGAGCTGATCGAGACCGACGAGGTCGCGCTGTTCGTCAACCCGAGCTTCCTGGTGACCGTGCGCCACGGGCCGGCGGTCGCGCTCGCCGAGGTCCGCAGGGCGGCCGAGGCCGACCCCGGCCTTCTGCGCCACGGCCCGCCGGCCGCGCTGCACGCGATCGTCGACCGCGTCGTGGACGACTACGAGCTCGCGCTGACCGAGATCGTCACCGACGTCCAGGAGGTCGAGGGCCAGGTGTTCTCCGACAGCCGCGAGAACCCCGCCCAGCGGATCTACCGCCTGGAGCGCGAGCTGCTCGAGTTCCAGCGCGCCGCCGCGCCGCTGGTGCCCGCGCTGGACGCCTTCTCCCGCGGGCGCCACCCGTCCATCCCGCAGCCGATGCACGACTACTTCCGCGACGTCTACGACCACCTGCTGCGCGTCCAGGGGCGCATCGAGTCGCTCCGCGAGCTGCTGGGCAACGCCCTGCAGGCCAACCTGACCCAGGTGACCGTCCGCCAGAACGAGGACATGCGCAAGATCTCGGCCTGGGTGGCGATCGCGGCCGTCCCGACGATGATCGCGGGCATCTACGGCATGAACTTCGACACCATGCCCGAGCTGCACTGGGACTTCGGCTATCCGCTGGCCGTCGGCGTCATGGCGGCGATCTGCGCGACGCTGTACTGGCGCTTCAAGCGGTCCGGCTGGCTGTAGGCGGCGGCCCTCGCGCCGGGCCGGCGCAGGCGCCGCTCGTACACTGTCGGCATGGCTTCCGAGCGGCAGATCCACGTCGGGACGGTCCCCGTGGGCGGCGGCGCGCCGGTCGCGGTCCAGACGATGACCAAGACCGAGACCGCCAACCTGGGCGAGACGATGGCGCAGATCCGCCGGGTCGCCGAGGCGGGCGCCGACATCGTGCGCTGCGCGGTCCCGCGCGAGCAGGACGTCGAGGCGCTCAAGACGATCGTGCGCGAGTCGCCGATCCCGGTCATCGCCGACATCCACTTCAACCACACGCTCGCGCTGAAGGCCATCGACGCCGGCGCGCACTGCGTCCGGCTGAACCCGGGCAACATCGGCGGGACCGACAAGGTCGCCGAGGTCATCGCCAGGGCCAAGGAGCACGGCACGCCGCTGCGCATCGGCGTCAACTCCGGCTCGCTGCCCAAGCACCTGCGGGACTTGGAGTTCTCCGACCCGGTCGAGGCGCTCGTGACCGCCGCGGTCGAGTTCGTCGAGCTCATGGAGCGCCTGGAGTTCACGAACTTCAAGGTCTCGATGAAGTCGACGAGCGTCCCGAACACGATCGCGTCCAACCGGCTGCTCGCCCAGCGCATCCCCTACCCGCTGCACCTGGGGGTGACCGAGGCGGGGACGAAGTGGTCGGGCTCGCTGAAGAGCGCCGTCGGCCTGGGCACGCTGCTCGCCGACGGGATCGGGGACACGATCCGCATCTCGCTGTCGACCTTCCACGCCGAGGAGGAGGTCAAGGTCGCCTGGGAGATCCTCAAGGCGCTCAAGCTGCGCGAGCGCGGCCCGGTCCTGATCGCCTGCCCGACCTGCGGGCGCCTGCAGTTCGACATGGACTCCGTCGTCGCCGAGATCGAGCGGCGCCTCGAGGCGTACGCGGACCCGATCGAGGTCTCGGTCCTCGGCTGCGCCGTCAACGGCATCGGCGAGGCCCGCCACGCCGACTTCGGGATCACCGGCGCCAAGGACATGGGGATGATCTACTCCAAGGGCGAGCCGCTCAAGAAGGTCCCCACCGCGCAGCTCGTCGACGAGCTGTTCGCCGAGATCGACCGCTGGTACGCCGCGGGCAAGACCGTCGTGCGCGACGAGCACCAGGCCGCCGAGGCCGCGCAGTGGCTGGCCTCCGAGGAGGACGCCACGCAGATGACGCCCGAGCGCCTGGCCGCGCTGGAGGACGCCGCCAACGAGGCGGCGGGCGGCGGGGACGCCGTGCTGATCGACGAGCAGGCCTCGCCCACGAGCGGGCGCCGCTTCACCCGCGCCTGATGGCCGGCGCCCTGGTCGTCGTCGACGTCCAGCGCGACTTCACGCCCGGCGGCGCGCTCGGCGTGGAGGGCGGCGACGAGATCATCGGCCGCATCAACGAGCTGGCCGCGTCGGACGCCTTCGACGTGGTCGTCGCGACGCGCGACTGGCACCCGGCCGACCACGGCTCGTTCGCCGAGCGGGGCGGCCGCTGGCCGCGGCACTGCGTGCAGGGCACGCCGGGCGCCGAGCTGCACCCGGCGCTGGACCGCGGCGCGATCGACGCCGTCGTGGACAAGGGCCAGGACCCGGGGACCGAGGGCTACTCGGGCTTCGAGGCCACCGGGCTGGCCGAGCTGCTGCGCGAGGAGGGCGTCACCGCCGTCACCGTCGTCGGGATCGCCACCGACCACTGCGTGCGCGCGACCGCGCTCGACGCGCTCAAGGAGGGCTTCACCGTCGCCGTGGACGCAAGCGCGGTCCGCGGCGTCGATCCCGCCGCCTCGGAGGCCGCGCTGGAGGAGCTGCGCGCGCTCGGCGCGGTCGTGGCGGGCCGCCCGGAGGCGTGACGAGGGCGGCCGGGCGGCCGCCCTCGCGCAGCGGGTCGAGCGGTTGCGACGGCGGTGCTAGCGGGCCGCGGCGTAGCGCTCGGCGACCTTGTCCCAGTCGACGACGTTCCACCAGGCCTTCAGGTACTCGGGCCGGCGGTTGCGGTAGGAGATGTAGTACGCGTGCTCCCACACGTCGTTGCCCAACAGCGGCGTCTGGCCGCTGGAGACCGGGTTGTCCTGGTTGGCGGTCGAGGTGACGGCGAGCTGCCCGCCGTCGAGGACCAGCCAGGCCCAGCCGGAGCCGAACTGGTTGGCGCCCGCGGCCTCGAACTGCTCCTTGAAGGCGTCGAAGGAGCCGAACTTGGAAGCGATCGCGTCGCCCAGCTCGCCGCTGGGGGCGCCGCCGCCGCCCGGCTTCATGGACTCCCAGAACAGGGAGTGGTTCATGTGACCGCCGCCGTTGTTGCGCACCGCGCCGCGCTTGTCCTCGGGGACCTGGGAGAGGTCGGCCAGGACGTCCGCGATCGGCTTGTCCGCCAGCGACGTGCCCTCGAGCGCGCCGTTGGCCTTGTCGACGTAGGCCTGGTGGTGCTTGTCGTGGTGAAGCTCCATCGTCTCCTTGTCGATGGTCGGCTCCAGCGCGTCGTAGCCGTAGGGAAGAGCGGGTACCTCGTAGGCCATGTCGGGTCTCCTTCGTCGGTGGAGTCGGTCGGCTTTTGACCATATACCCCGAGTAGTCTCCCCTCCCGATGCGCCAGTCCCACCTGCTCCTGCCCACGGAGCGCCAGCCTCCCAGCGACGCCGAGGCCCTGTCGCACAAGCTCATGGTCCGCGCCGGGCTCATCCGCCAGGTCGGCGCGGGGCTGTGGACCTGGCTGCCCGCCGGCTGGCGCGTGCACCAGGCGATCGAGCAGATCATCCGCGAGGAGATGGACGCCGCCGGGGGCCAGGAGCTGCTGATGCCGGTGCTGCAGCCGGCGGAGCTGTGGAGGCGCAGCGGGCGCTACGACGGCGTCGGCGCCGAGCTGTTCCGGCTGCAGGACCGCCGCGGCGCCGAGATGGTGCTGGCCATGACCCACGAGGAGGTCGTGACCTTCCACGTCGCGCAGCTCGTGCGCTCCTACCGCGACCTGCCGCTGACGCTCTACCACTTCCAGGTCAAGGAGCGCGACGAGCCGCGCCCGCGCGCCGGCGTCCTGCGCACGCGCGAGTTCATCATGAAGGACGCCTACACCTTCGACCGCGACCGGGAGGGCCTGGCCGAGCGCTACGAGGGCCAGCGCCAGGCCTACCACCGGATCTTCGAGCGCTGCGGGCTGGACTTCTACGAGTGCGAGTCCGACGTGGGGATGATGGGCGGCACCGCCGCGCACGAGTTCATGGCGCCGTGCCCGGCCGGGGAGAACGACGTCGCGCTGGCGCCGGGCTACGCGGCCAACGTCGAGATCGCCTCGGCGCTGGCGCAGCCCGTGCCCGCGCTCGACCTGGCGGTCGGCCGCGAGCTCCCGACGCCGGGCCTCACGACGATCGACGCCGTCGCCGGCCACCTCGGCGTCGCGCCGGGCAACCTGCTCAAGGCCTTCCCCGTCGTGCGCGACTCCGGCGCGCCGCTGACCGTCTTCGTCCGCGGGGACCACCGGGTCAACGAGTTCAAGCTGCGCAACGCGCTCGGCGAGGGGTTCCGCCCCGCGCGCGAGGACGAGCTGCCCGGCCCAGCGGGGTTCCTCGGCCCGTCGGGCGACGCCGAGGAGCTCTACGACGACGCGATCGGCGCCGGCCCCTGGGTGGTGGGCGCCAACCGCCCCGACCTGCACGTGGTGGCCGGCGCCGACGGCGGCCGGCGCGCCGACGTGCGCACCGTCGAGGAGGGGGACGTGGTCGGCGGCAGCCCGATCCGCATCGAGCCGGCGATCGAGATCGGCAACATCTTCCAGCTCGGCACTCGCTACTCCGAGCCGCTCGGCGCGACCTACCTCGACGAGCACGGCGCCGAGCAGTTCATCTGGATGGGCTCCTACGGCATCGGCCCGGCGCGGATCGCCGCCGCCGCCGTGGAGCAGTTCGCCGACGACCGCGGGATCTCCTGGCCGCGCGCGCTCGCCCCCTGGGACGTGCACCTCGTCGTCCTCGGCAAGCCCG